>NZ_JBHVGU010000032.1:0-117205 GCF_042800575.1 Streptomyces sp. NPDC057616 | reverse complement strand
GTGCCGAGCTCTCCCGCCCGCCCCTAGCGGAGCGTCAGCGTGGCGACGGCTCCGCCGTTCACCGCGTTCGCGAACTCCAGCCGTGCGCCCAGGACCTCCGCCTGGCCGGCGGCGATGGTCAGGCCGAGGCCGTGCCCCTTCGCGCCACCCTCGGTGCGGAACCGCTGCGGGCCGTGCTCGACGAGGTAGTCCGGATAGCCGTCCCCGTGGTCCCGCACGGTCACCACCGGGCCGTCGACGGTCAGGGACACGGGCGCGCGCCCGTGCTTGTGCGCGTTCGCGACCAGGTTGCCCAGCACCCGCTCCAGGCGCCGCCGGTCCGTCTCCACCCGGGCGTCCCTGCGGACGACGACCGAGGTGTCGGTGCCGGACGCGCGGACCACCCGGGCCGCCAGCGCGCCCAGTTCCTCCGCGTCGAGTTCCAGCCGTTCCCGGCCGGTGTCCAGCCGCGAGATCTCCAGCAGGTCCTCGGTGAGCGTGCGCAGCGCGGCCACCCGGTCCTGCACCAGCTCCGTCGGCCGCCCCGGCGGCAGCAGCTCGGCCGCCGCGTGCAGCCCGGTCAGCGGGGTGCGCAGCTCGTGCGCCACGTCCGCGGTGAACCGCTGCTCGCTCAGCAGCTTGCCCTGGAGCGAGGCCGCCATGGAGTCCAGCGCGGCGGCGACCGCGGCCACCTCGTCCTGGGGGTGCGTCGGATCCTTGGTCCGGGGATCGTCGACGCGCGCGTCCAGGTCGCCCGCGCTGATCCGCCGGGCCACCTGCGCCGTGGCGTGCAGCCGCCGGGTCACCCGGGTCACCGAGAACGCGCCCACCAGCAGCGTCACCCCGATCGCCAGGCCCGAGGACCACAGGATCGCCCGGTCGAGCCCGGCGATCGTCCGGGACTGCTGCGCGTAGTCGACCTGGACGGCCAGCGCCCGGTTCCGGTCCGCGGGACCCGCCGCCCACATCGTGGGATGCCCGCGCAGGTCGGAGACCATCGTGCCGCGCTTTCCGGCCACCGCCAGCGCCCGCAGCGCCCTCGGCAGCCCCGGCGGATCGACGCCGGTGCCCGGCAGCAGCGTGTCCCCGGCCTCGTACGCCTTCGTCGCGTCCGCCAGCCGCGACAGCGCGAGCCTGCGGGCCTGGCCGACGGTCTGGTTGGTGACCGACACGTGCACGAGCACGCCGAGCATCGCGGCGAGCGCGCAGCACATCACGGTGATGAAGACGGCGGCCTTCACGGCGAGCGTGCCGGCCCACTGGGGGAGCCCGAGCCGCGTCATGGGGTGGCCGAGGGGGAGGCGGGGGAGGGGGTCGCGGAGGGCGCCGCCGACGGATTCGACGGCCGTACGCGCTTGCCGATGTGCAGCATCTCGTCGTGCGTGAGCAGCATGACCCGCTGATCGGGGTCCCAGGTCCACTGGAAGCGGTACTCGTAGTCAGACAGGTCGGACGGCGCGTGGATGATCACGGAGCGCCCGGCCAGCTCGACCCCGCTGACGGCGTCGTTGTTGGACATCACCTGGATCACCCGTCCGCCCTGGACGGTGTAGACGCGCACCGCCGTCTGGTTGCCGGGCAGCAGCCGGAAGCCCAGCGTGAGGTCGGGGCGGCCGTCGCCGGTGATGTCGCGGTAGTACGGCTTGAGCAGCGGGCACCTGGCATCCGCCGGCTCCTTGCCGCAGTAGGCCATCCGGCGCACGGTCTGGCGGTACGGCGCCTTCGAGCCGGCATAGTCGTCCGGGTGCTGGGCGATCTCCGCCCGCACGAGCACCGCCGGGTCCAGCCTGCGCAGGTCGCCGCCGGGGGCCGTCACGCCCTTCATGGTCTCGGCGTCGCCGTTGTCGTACTTCCAGGCCGGGCTGGCCGCGGGCGTCAGACTCGGCCACAGCTTGGCCGGGCTGGTCGCGGTCGGGGCCTGCCCCGCGCCCTTCAGTTCTCCCGCGTCGCCGCAGCCCGCCGCCAGGGCGCCGAGAACGGCGACGGCGAGCGCGGTGCGTGCGGCGCGGAAGCGGAGCACTGTTCTCCTGTGGCTGGGAACGATCGGTGACCCGGTCCACCCTATTCGTCCGGCGAAACGATTACCTCGCTACTCGGCCAGCTCCTCCAGCAGCCGGGCCGTCGGCAGGCCCGCCCGCAGATACTCCACGAACAGGTCGTTGTGCAGCGCCCACGGCGAGCGACGGGACCGGATCAGCCGGATCGCCTGCTCGGCGGAGTGCCCGCGGTGCACCAGGGCGTGCGCGATCACCAGCCCCGACCGGTTGTAGCCGTGGTAACAGCGGACGAGGACCTTGCGGCCCTCGTCCAGTGCCTCGCTCGCGGCCTGTGCCAGACGCATCACGCCCGCGAGCTGCGTGCCGTCCAGCGGCCCGTCCGGGATCGCCCAGACATGGTGCTCCACCCCGGGGTCGGGCCCGTGTCCGGGCAGTCTCAGCAGGGTCTGCACGAGATCGAACTCGTCCCGCACGACCGCGAACTCCAGATCGCCCGTGCGGTTCCTGAACTGGTGCCCGCCCATCCACAGACCGGGCACTATCTCGCTCCATGGACTGTCCGGAGCCGGTACGTCGGGCTGCTTCCTGCGGGTACGCAACAACGCCTCCCCAAGTCCCCCTCCCAACTCCTCCCAAAGGTAGCCGTCTTCTTGCCTGGGGAGCACCCCGCCTGTTCCCATGGTCAGGGGTGATGGCGCAATGACCGGACTGCGAGTCATACCGTCCTGGCGGCACGGCCAGGAGCGGCTCTACGTTTGCCACACGGACGGGCGGAACATCGCCTGGTACGACCGCGAGGCCGCGCGGGTCAACCTGCTCAGCGAGGGCGAGGAGGACGGCGTGCTCAAAGCGCTGGGCCCCTTCCTCACCGGCCCGGTGACGGTCGGCCCGCCGCCGGTGCCGACCCCGGCCGAGCTGGCCCGGCTCTCCCTCCACCCGGACGACGACCTGGCGCCCAACCGGCCCGGCGAGGCGCTGCTGGTCGCCCTGGACCGGGAACCGGGCCCGGCGCACCGGCTGCGCCCGGACCCGCGCCGCAAGGCGCTCGCGGCGCAGCAGGCGGTCGGCGAGGCCCTGGACGCCCTGGACGGCGCCGGCTGGCACGTGCTGCACTCGGTGCCGCTGCCGGGTGGCGACCACATCCACCATCTGGCGATCGGCCCCGGCGGCCTCTACGCGGTCCACACGCTGTACGCCCGCAAGCAGCGGGTGACGGTCGCGAACCCGATGGTCACGCTGGGCCGCCGCGAGCCGGAGCCGCTGCTGCGCCGCGTCCGCGCCGACGCGGACCGCGCGTCCTACGCGTTGACGGCCGAGGTCCACCCGGTCCTGGCCCTCACGGAACCCGCCGAGGTCTCGGTCCCGGCCCCGCTCCGCGAGGTCCGCGTCCTCCGAGACACGGACCTCCCGGGCCTGACCCGCCTCGGCGGCGTCCTGAAACCGGCAGACGTGGAGGCCCTCCACGCGATGGCCCGGGACCGGAGGACCTGGCGGCGGGTCTAAGGGTGTGGGGGTGACCCGGGTGGGTTTGGCCCGCGTCGGTCTGAGCTGCGTGGGTGCTGAGCCGCATCGGTCCGAGCCGCCTTGCGGCCGATCCACGCGGGGCTGAGCCGCAGGCGCTGGCTCGCGCTGGTCTGAGCCGTGCGGGGCGGGGTCGTGGCGGGCTGATTCGCCGGGTCAGGGAATGGCGCCTGCGTCGTCCGTGTCGAGCAGGGGGGACAGCAGGTCGCCGTAGTCCTGTACGCGGGGGGCGATGTCCGGGGCCTGGAAGGTGAGTTGTGTTGGGGTCGCGCACTCCTCGACCTCGCTCCAGGTCACCGGTGCGGAGACGGTGGGTTCGCTCCGGGCGCGCAGGGTGTAGGGCGTGGCCGTGGTCTTGCGGGCCGCGTTCTGGCTCCAGTCGACGAACACCTTGCCGGGCCGCAGGCTGCGCGTCATCCGGTGCAGGACGAGATGGGGCAGGGCGCGCTCCGCCTCCACTGCGAGACTCTTGGCGTACTCGCTGACCTGCTCGGACGGCGTCGGCCGCACGGCCGCGAGCAGATGCAGCCCCTTGGAGCCGGAGGTCTTGGCGTAGGCCTGGATCCCGTCGGCCGCGAGGCGCTCGCGCAGCCAGAGGGCGACCCGGCAGCAGTCGACGACGTCGGCGGGTGCGCCGGGGTCCAGGTCGAAGACGATCCGGTCGGCGACCCCCGGGTCCCCGACGACCCACTGGTGGGTGTGGAACTCCGTGACGAGGTTGGCCGCCCACATCAGGCTCGGCAGATCCTGTACGAGCACCATCCGCGCCGGCCCCTCCGAACGCGGCACCTCGGCGGTGGTGACCCAGTCGGGCGTACCCGGCGGAACGTTCTTGGTGAAGAAGACCTGGCCGTCCGGCCCGTCGGGGTACCGCAGGAACGAAACCGGCCGATCCCGCAGGTGCGGCAGGAGGACCTCGGCGGTGGTGGCGTAGTAGTGCAGCAGCTCACCCTTGGTGAATCCGGTGGCGGGATACAGCACCTTCTCCAGGTTGCTGAGCGCGAGGCGCCTCCCCTCCACCTCCGTGATCGGCGTCATACGATGAGAATCTCACGCAAATCGCCAAGGATGGTGTAAACCGACCGAAAGGGTGCTGCACGTGCGATCCATATGGAACGGCGCCATCTCGTTCGGCCTGGTCAGCATCCCGATCAAGCTCGTGAACGCCACCGAGAACCACTCCATCTCCTTCCGCCAGATCCATGTGGAGGACGGCGGCCGCATCCGCTACCGCAAGTTCTGCGAGCTGGAGGAGAAGGAGGTGAGCGGGGCGGAGATCGGCAAGGGGTACGAGGACGCGGACGGCACGATCATCCCGATCACGGACGAGGACCTGTCCCATCTGCCGCTGCCCACCGCCCGGACGATCGAGATCGTGGCCTTCGTGCCGGCGGACCGCATCGACCCGCTCCAGATGGACGCGGCGTACTACCTCGCGGCGGGGGGCGCGCCTGCGGCCAAGCCGTACATCCTGCTGCGGGAGGCGCTCAAGCGCAGCAACAAGGTGGCCATCGCGAAGTTCGCCCTGCGGGGCAAGGAGCGCCTGGGCATGCTGCGCGTGGTCGGCGACGCCATCGCCATGCACGGCCTGCTGTGGCCGGACGAGGTACGCACCCCCGAGGGCGTCGCCCCCGAGACGGACGTCGGCGTCAACGACAAGGAACTCGACCTCGCGGACGCCCTGATGGACACCCTGGGCGAGATCGACCTCGAGGAACTCCACGACGAGTACCGCGAGGCCCTGGAGGAGGTCGTGGCGGCGAAGGCCGCCGGCGAGGCGCCGCCGGAGTCGCCCGAACCGGCCAAGGGCGGCAAGGTCCTCGACCTCATGGCGGCGCTGGAGAACAGCGTCAAGGCGGCGAAGGAGTCCCGCGGCGAATCCGCCGCGAAGGAGGCCGAGGTCAGACGCCTCCCACAGAAGACGGCGAAGAAGTCGGCGGCGAAGAAGACCGCGGCGAAGAAGACGACGGCGAAGTCCGCCCGGACCACGAAGAAGACGGCCGCGAAGAAAACGACGGCGAAGAAGACGACGGCCAAGAAATCAACATCACGCAAGCGCTCGGCCTGACAACCGAGTTCACGTGCGTCGGCGGCGGACGAGCAGCCGGAGCCACCTTTCCGGCGGTCCGGCAGCGCCGCCCTCAGGTTGTTCCCCCGCCCCCCTCATCCCCCCGAAACGCCCCCAGAATCCTCTCCGCCGCCAGCGTCGCCGTCAGTTCGCCGTTTCTGACCTGGTGTTCGAGGGTCGGGGTCAGGGCGCGTACGGAGGGGGCGTTGTGGAGGCGCTCGAGGAGTTCGTCGTGGACCATGGTCCAGGTCCAGTCGACCTGCTGGTCGCGGCGCTTGGCGGTGAGGCGGCCCGTGGTGTCGAGGAGGGTGCGGTGCTGCTCGACGCGGTCCCAGACGGTGTCGAGGCCGGTCGACTCGCGCGCGCTGCAGTGCAGGACCGGTGGAGTCCACGCCGCGTCCTTGCCGTGCATCAGCCGCAGCGCGCCCGCCAACTCCCGCGCGGCGGCCCGGGCATCGCGCTCGTGCGGTCCGTCCGCCTTGTTCACGGCGATCACGTCGGCCAGTTCCAGGACACCCTTCTTGATGCCCTGCAACTGATCACCCGTGCGCGCCAGCGTCAACAGCAGGAAGGTGTCGACCATGTTGGCGACCGCGGTCTCCGACTGCCCGACACCGACCGTCTCCACCAGGACCACGTCGTAGCCGGCCGCCTCCATCACGACGATCGACTCGCGCGTCGCCTTGGCCACCCCGCCGAGCGTCCCGGCGGTGGGGGAGGGGCGGATGAAGGCCGCGGGGTCCACGGCCAGGCGTTCCATCCTCGTCTTGTCGCCGAGGATGGAGCCGCCGGTGCGGGTGGAGGACGGGTCCACGGCCAGGACCGCGACCCGGTGCCCGAGCCCCGTCAGCATCGTGCCGAACGCGTCGATGAAGGTCGACTTCCCGACCCCCGGCACCCCGCTGACACCGATCCGCCGCGCCTTCCCGCTGTACGGCAGCAGCTCGGTCAGCAACTGCTGCGCCAGCGCCCGGTGTTGGGGCCGGGTGGACTCGACGAGCGTGATGGCGCGCGCGACGATCGCCCGCTTCCCGTCGAGCACACCCTTCACATACGCGTCGAGTTCGATCACAGCTCGTGCCCGAGTCCGTCCGCCAGCCGCCGTACGAGATCGTGGGCCGCGTCCGGGATCACCGTCCCGGGCGGGAAGACGGCCGCCGCGCCCATCTCCAGCAGCGTGGGCACGTCCTGCGGTGGGATCACCCCGCCCACCACGATCATGATGTCCTCGCGCCCCTCCTCGGCGAGTGCGTCGCGCAGCGCCGGCACCAGCGTGAGATGCCCGGCGGCCAGCGACGACACCCCGACGATGTGCACGTCCGCCTCGACGGCCTGCCGCGCCACCTCACCGGGCGTCTGGAACAGCGGGCCGACGTCCACGTCGAAGCCGAGGTCGGCGAAGGCGGTGGCGATCACCTTCTGGCCGCGGTCGTGGCCGTCCTGGCCCATCTTGGCGACCAGGATGCGCGGACGGCGCCCCTCGGCCTCCTCGAAGGCGGAGACCAGGGCTCGGGTACGGTCCACGGACGGCGACTCCCCGGCTTCGTTGCGGTACACGCCCGTGATGGTACGGATCTGGCTCGCATGCCGGCCGTACACCTTCTCGAGCGCGTCCGAGATCTCCCCGACGGTGGCCTTGGCGCGGGCGGCGTTCACCGCCAGCTCCAGCAGGTTGCCCTGGCCGTCGGCGGCCCGCGTCAGCGCGTCCAGCGCGTCCCGGCACGCCGTCTCGTCCCGCTCCGCCCGCAGCCGCCGCAGCTTCTCGATCTGCTGCGCCCGTACGGAGGAGTTGTCGACCTTGAGCACCTCGATCTGCTCGTCGCTGTCGACGCGATACTTGTTGACGCCGATGACCGGCTGCCGCCCGGAGTCGATCCGCGCCTGGGTGCGGGCCGCGGCCTCCTCGATGCGCAGCTTGGGGATGCCGGCGTCGATCGCCTTGGCCATGCCGCCCGCCTGCTCGACCTCCTGGATGTGCTGCCAGGCCTTGCGCGCGAGGTCGTACGTCAGCTTCTCCACGTAGGCGCTGCCGCCCCACGGGTCGATGACCCGCGTCGTGCCCGACTCCTGCTGGATCAGCAGCTGCGTGTTGCGCGCGATCCGGGCGGAGAAGTCGGTGGGCAGCGCGAGCGCCTCGTCGAGGGCGTTGGTGTGCAGCGACTGCGTGTGGCCCTGGGTGGCCGCCATCGCCTCGACACACGTCCGCGTGACGTTGTTGAACACGTCCTGCGCGGTCAGCGACCAGCCCGAGGTCTGCGAATGGGTGCGCAGCGAAAGGGACTTGGTGTTCTTCGGGTCGAACTGCTTCACCAGCTTCGCCCACAGCAGCCGCGCCGCCCGCAGCTTGGCGACCTCCATGAAGAAGTTCATGCCGATCGCCCAGAAGAACGACAGCCGCGGCGCGAACGCGTCCACGTCCAGGCCGGCTTCACGGCCCGCGCGGATGTACTCCACCCCGTCCGCGAGCGTGTACGCCAGCTCCAGGTCGGCCGTCGCACCGGCCTCCTGGATGTGATATCCGGAGATGGAGATGGAGTTGTAGCGCGGCATCCGCTGCGAGGTGAAGGCGAAGATGTCGGAGATGATCCGCATCGACGGCTTCGGCGGGTAGATGTAGGTGTTGCGGACCATGAACTCCTTGAGGATGTCGTTCTGGATGGTCCCGGCCAGCTTCTCGGGCGGTACGCCCTGTTCCTCGGCTGCCACGATGTAGAGCGCGAGCACCGGCAGCACGGCGCCGTTCATCGTCATCGACACGGTCATCCGGTCCAGCGGGATGCCGTCGAAGAGCTGGCGCATGTCGTAGATCGAGTCGATGGCGACGCCCGCCATGCCGACGTCGCCCGTCACCCGCGGGTGGTCGCTGTCGTAACCCCGGTGCGTGGGCAGGTCGAAGGCGACCGACAGACCCTTCTGACCGGCCGCCAGATTGCGCCGGTAGAAGGCGTTGGACTCCTCGGCCGTCGAGAAGCCCGCGTACTGCCGGATGGTCCACGGCTGGTTGACGTACATCGTCGGGTACGGCCCGCGCAGATACGGCGCCATGCCCGGGTACGTGCCGAGGAAGTCCAGGCCCTCCAGGTCACGCCCGGTGTACAGCGGCTTGACCGCGATGCCCTCGGGCGTCTCCCACAGCGGCTCCTCGCCGCCCGTGGCCTGCTTGACGGCCGCGTGCCACTCGTCCACGCCGCCGCCGGCGGCAGCCGGGGTCCCCAGCTCGATCCCGGAGAAGTCGGGGATGGAAGGGACGGACATCAGGACACTCCCATGCGGTCGAGGGCGGCGGACAGCACGGCGACGGCGTCGCAGCCCGCGAAGACGTAACTGTCGACATCGGCGTACGCCCCGGGCCGGCCCGCGAGGAACACGTGCCCGGCGCCCGCCGACCGGAACCCGGCGGCCACGGCCGCGGCCTGCTCCTCGTACAGCGCGTCGCTGGAGCACAGGCAGACCTCGGTGGCGCCGCTCTCCTCGAACGTGCCCTCCGCCACGGCCTCGATGCCGCCGGCCTGGAAGAGGTTCGAGGCGAAGGTGAGGCGCGCGGTGTGCGCGGCGGCCGGGCCGAGCGCCGCCAGGAAGATCCGCGGCCGGGACCCGGTGGCGGCGAGATGGGCGTCGGACCGGGCGCGCAGCGCCTCGTACGCCTCGTCGCGGCGCACCCGCGGAAGACCGCCCGACCGCGGTTCGGGAGCGGGCTCCCGTACGACGGCCTGCTCGGCGAGGAACGGGAACTCGCTGACTCCGGTGACCGGTTCGCGCCGCTTGGCGAGCTTGCCGGTACGGGCCTGCCAGGTCTCGGCCAGGTCCCGCTCGATCTGCCCGGAACGCAACGCGGCGGCCTGGCCGCCCGCCTGCTCGATCCGCTGGAAGAACTCCCAGCCGGCGTGGGCGAGTTCGTCCGTCAGCCGCTCCACGTACCAGGAGCCGCCCGCCGGGTCGATCACCCGGGCCAGGTGCGACTCCTCGATGAGGATCGTCGACGTGTTGCGGGCGATGCGCCGCGCGAACGCGTCGGGCAGCCCCAGCGCGTCGTCGAAGGGCAGCACGGTCACCGCGTCGGCGCCGCCGACGCCGGCGGCCAGCGTGGCGATCGTCGTCCGCAGCATGTTCACCCAGGGGTCGCGGCGGGTCATCATCACCGGCGAGGTGACGGCGTGCTGCACCTGCGCACTCGGCGCCCCGCACACCTCGGTCACCCGCGCCCACAGCCGGCGCGCGGCGCGCAGCTTGGCGATGGTCAGGAACTGGTCCGCGGTGGCGGCGTAGCGGAACTCCAGCTGGGCGGCGGCCTGTTCGGCGCTCAGCCCGGCCGCGGTCAGCTCACGCAGACAGGCGACGGCGGTCGCCAGTGAGCAGCCGAGCTCCTGCGCGGCGGAGCCGCCGGCCTCGTGGTAGGGCAGCGCGTCCACGGTCAGGGCGCGGAGCCCCGGGTGCCGCTCGGAGCAGAGCCGCGCGAGCGGGACGACGTCGGCGAACGCGTAGCCCTTCCCGGTGCGGGCCTCGTGGCCGAGCGGATCGGCACCGAGGGTGCCGCGCACGGCGTCCGCGGGGACACCGCGCTCCTCGTAGATCCGCAGCAACTCCAGTGCGGCGGAAGGGGTTTCACTCCCCGCGTCGAGAGCGACCGGGGCGAGATCGAGATAGACGCCGTCGAGGACCCGCCCGAGCTCCGACACCGGGATGCCGCCCTCGCCGAGGACCAGCCAGAGCGAGGTGACCCCGTTCTCCAGGTCCGCGAGCACGAGACCGTCGGAGGCCGTCGTGTGCCGCTGCCGCAGGTCCCAGCCACCGGCGGTGCCGCCCTCGGGGCGACCGCCGCGCACGTACGGGGCGAACCCGGGCAGACCGGCATCGGGCGCGGCGTCGCGCGCGGTGTAGAGGGGACGGGTACGCAACCCGTCCTCCAGGGCAGTGGACAGAGCATCTTCCGCGGCCGTACCCGAGACGTCCTTGCCCGACTTGCGCAGCACACCCGCCACCAGGTGCTGCCACTGCTCGTGGGTTGCGTCAGGGAACTCGGCGGCCAGCGAGAGCCCGTCGTCAGGCAGGACCGTCATGCTCGGATGCTAGGCCAGAGCGCTAAAGGAGCAGCAGAGGGAAGGGCTGTGACCTTGTTCTCCTGCGGGTTGTGACCTGGGTCTCCGGGGCCTTCGAGGCAGGTGGCGGGGGCCGGCCCGGCGGGGTGGCGGCCGCCGGGCCGGAGGCCGTGACGGTCGCCTGGCCCGGAGCCGTGGCGGCCGCCGGAGGCCCGGGCCTGAGGCGGCCGTCCGTTGCGGGACCGGCTCAGAACAGGCCCTTGTACCCCTGCCAGCCGGTGGCGATCTTCGTACGGCTGCCGAAGGAGCCCTTGCCGTTGCCTGCGTTGCGCCAGAGCGTGCCGGAGGTGTCGCGGGAGACCAGGTCGGCCCGGCCGTCGCCGGTGATGTCGCCCACCCCCACGATCACGTTGTACGACGCGCCCCAGTCGGCGAACACCTTGACCCGGGCCCGGAACGTGCCGCTCCCGGTGCCGTCGTAGCGCCACAGCTCGTTCGACCTGTCCTGCGCCAGCAGGTCGCCGTGACCGTCGCCGTTGAGGTCGCCCGCCCCCACGACCTTCTTGTACGTCCACTTGGAGGCGATCTTCACCCTGGTGGCGAGCTTGCCCGTGCTGGTCGCCTTGTAGAGGTAGACGTCACCGGTCGAGGACTGACGGGCGACCAGGTCGGCCCGGCCGTCACCGCTGACGTCGCCGGGCGAGGTCAGCACGTCGTACTGGTTCCAGCCCGTGCCCAGCGAGGTGTACGCCGTGGACGGCGTCACCGCCGCCGTGCACGCGGGCCGGTACGCGCGCAGCGCACCGCTGGTGAACCGCACGAGCACGTCGTTGCACCGGTCGCCGCTCAGGTCGCCGAACGGCACCGCCTTCACCGTCGTCGGCCACCCGGAGCCGGTTCGCTTCCCGGTGAACGTGCCCTGCCCCGTCCCGTACTGGTACGTCAGCCCGCCCGAGCCGTTGAGCGTCAGCAGCTCGCCGAAGCCGTCCGAGCCGACGAAGTCGCGCGGGGCCGCAGCGGCTCCGGTGACCTTCACCGAGCCCGTCCGCGCCAGCGCCGCGCCCTCACCGTCCGCCGGCGTGACGGTCAGCTTCCAGGTGTAGGCGCCGTTGGGCACCAGCCGGCCGGAGTCGTCCTTGCCGTTCCAGGCCGGGCTCACCACCCCGCGGGCCAGGCCGCCGTAGAGCGTGCGCACGGTCGTACCGGCCCTGTTCGCGAGCACGAGCTTCCAGGAGGCGGCGGGCTTGTTCAGCCACCACTTCGGGCTCCACGGCGCGGCGCCGCCCTTGACGTCGGCCGAGGCGGCGACGGTGGCGTCACGCTGGGCGAGCGCGGAGACGGGGACACCGCTGGAGGTCAGCCGGATGCTGTTGTCGGAGCGGAGCTGGGCGATCACGCCGGTGTACGGGTCGACGTCCCAGGCGTTCCCCTCGAACGCCCCGGCGGTGTGCGCCACGGGCGTCCCGCCGCGCACGTCGATCACCTTCAGCTGCCCGGCCTCCGACGTCGCGACGAAGCCGTCGCCGAGCCGCGCCTGATTCCAGTCGGAGCCCGATACGAGCGTCAGGTTCCGACCGGTGGCGGTGTCGTAGACGCCCAGGCCCTCCGAGCCCATCACGCAGTTCCACAGCAGCCAACGGCCCACCGCCTGGAAGTCGTTGAGCAGGCAGCCACGCCCGAACCACACCGGCTCGCCCTCCCGCCCGGTCGGCAGGTCGACGGGGACCACGGTGTCGTTGCCGGACATCACCCACAGGGTGGTGCCCCAGATCGCCCGCACGGACGCGGTCGTCGTGTAGACCGTGAGCCCGGTGTCGAGGTCGACGACCCGCGTCTCCGCCTTGCCGGCACTGTCGTACGGCCGGGTCAGGGCGGCGAAGCGGCCGCCCGCGGCGGACGCCGTCTGGTAGGTGCGGGAGCTGTCGATCCGGGTGCCGGGCAGCGACCGGTCGGCGGCGAGGAGCTGTGGCTGCTGGCCGGCGCTCGTGCCGTAGCCGGAGACGACCGTCCGCCCGTCACCGGTGTCGAGGAACCGCGGGCGGCCCTCCGGGTAGTTCTCCATCGGGACCCGACCGCGGGTGGTGCGGGCCCCCGCCGTGGGCGAGTCGGCAACGCCGATCTCCCGCGTGTGGAGATACGACCAGTCACCCACGGGGTCCTGCTCGACGGTGGTCAACCGGCCCTGTCGGAGCGTCAGTTGGGAGACAGTGTGGGTGGTGCGCGTGGGGTACGCGTCGGCGATCCGCCGCACGGTCACCCCGCCGTCCTCCTTGGCCTCGACGAGCGAGACGCCCCAGTGCTCGGTGTCGGCGCCGCCCGGCACCAGGAGCCCGCCGTCCGGGGTCGGCATGGCCCGCACCGACGTCCGGGCCATCAGCGTCCGCGGCGCGGAGCCGTCGAGCGGGACCGCCTCCACCCGCGAGACCGCGCGGGCGACCTCGCGGCTGCCGAGGGAGGAGTCGTAGCGGGCCACGATCACGGTGTCACCGACCATGCCCATCACCTGCTGGATGTCGCCGACCGGCACGGTGCGCACGGGGGCGTCCGGGTGCTGCCGGGAGGCGACGTGCAGGACACCGTCGTAGCACCACACCAGGTGGGTGGCGCTGAGCGCGATCATGTCGTACCACGGCAGCGTGCCGTACGGCAGAGCGGTGAAGTGCGCCTGAGCGGTGTCGAGCCACCCGGTCACCTCGTCGTCGCCCTTGCGGTACTGCACCACCTGCCCGTCCGCGTCGCCGAGCCCGGCGGGGGCCTCCAGGTAGACACCGGAGGGAACACCGTCCACCGTGCGGTCGGAGACGGAGCCGTCGTCCCGCACCTCCAGCACGTGCCACACGCCGTCGCCCGGGGGGCCCGTCATCGTGACGACCCTCGACCCGAGGGTGCTGAAGTACAGCTGCCCGTCGGGAAGTTCAAGATGACGCACCTGACCGGACGTCATGTCCCGCAGCGTCACGGTCCTGCCGGAGCTGTCGTACTGGGCGACGACATCCGAGCCCGCACCGGAACTCGTGACCGCGTACGCGCCCGATCCCGCCGCGTCGACGACGGTGTCGACACCGTCGTACGTCGTCCACAGCTGCCCCCGTCCCTCCTCGTAGCGGAGGAACCCCGAGGGCCCCGCACTCAGCAGCGTCGTCCGAGGAACCATGGCGGTGGTGGCCGGCACGACCACCTCACCGGCGACGGTCTCCCCTTGCGCACTCCCGACCATCAGCGAACCGAGACCGAGCGCGCACGTGAGGGAAACGGCGGCAACACCTCGAACGAGCACACGTCTGCCCATACAGAACCTCTCCAGGACGGTAGTAGAGCCCTGGAGACCGACGCACACGCGCACACCACAGAGCCGCGGGTCCACGAACCCACGACACGTCTGACGTGCGGATACCCCCCCGGGCAAGTGGGCGGAGCATAGCATTTTACTTGCGCATGACCTATGGGGTCGGGAGGGCGGGAGTCGGGGGAGCGGAAGGGCGGGAACGGGAGCCGGAAGGGCGGGAGTCGGGGAGCGGGAGCCGGAAGGGCGGGAGTCGGGGAGCGGGAGCCGGAAGGGCGGGAGTCGGGGAGCGGAGATCCAGGGAGGCGACGACAGCGGCTGGTGACCGCGTACGTGGGGCACCGCCGGGCGGCACCACCTGGGACCCGCCCGCTACACGGTCCTTGAACGCGCCTTACGTGCCTGCCAGAAGTCCAGGTAGGACAGGGCGATGACCAGCAGAGGGATGATGACCCACAGCAGCGCGACGCGCAGCCGGCCGTCTGTCAGCGTGGCGACGAGGACCACGGCGAGGCCACTGCCGACGAAGCCGAAGAACTGACGGTAGGAGCGAAAGCCGCCCATCGACGCCGCCGTCCTCCCCTCGGCATCGTCCTCCTCGGCCAACGCGGCGCGCACCGGATGACTGTCCCCCTCACGTCGAGCCTGCTGCCAGGCAAAGAACCAACGGGCCAGCACGTACAGAACGAACGTGCCCAAAAAGATCCACCACTCGGTCGGATCATCGGGAAGCGAACGCGCCAACATCATGAACACCGCTTGCCCCGGGGGTGCGGGAGTAGACGATTCCGCATTTACGGCACGAGAGACACCGTCGACCGCACTTTGCTGACGGGGGAGTTGGGCGGGGCGGCCGCCTCGATGTGCGGCGCACGCGAGAGTCGCGGAGCCGTCCAGGGACCAGTCGGCGCGGGGTTACAGCTGAGGCACCGGGCTTGAGGCGCCGGGCCTGAGGTACCGGGCCTGAGGTACCGGGCCTGAGGCACCGGGTTTGCGGCAGTGGCGGTCTGTAGGGGTGGTTGGGAGTTGCGGCATTACAACTCAATCACCACCTTCACCAATCCCTCACAATCGACGGTCTCGCGCAGATAGTTTCGCCCCTCACGTACTCACTCGGGGGGATCCCATGAGCCACTACCAGCCCCAGCCGCCGTTCCAGCCTCCGCCGGGACCGCCGGCCGCGCGTCGCGCACCCAAGTGGGCCCGCAAGCGAGTCGTACTGCCCGCCCTGACCCTCGCGTTCGCCATCGGCGCGGGCAGCGCCGGCGCCGACGGCCAGAACTCGAACGCGACGAAGACGGTGGCCAACGAGAAGGCGCGGCCGACGGTCACGGCAACGGCCACGGTGACGGAGACCGCGAAGCCGAAGCCCGCGCCGACCGTGACGAAGACGGTCAAGGTGAAGGTGACCGTCACCGCGCACGCCGCGGCGGCGGGGTCGGGAGCGGGCGGCAGTTCGACGTCCGGCGGCTCGTCGTCCAGCGGCGGTTCCAGCACGTCGGGTGGCTCCAGCTCCGCGGGCGGCGGCGCCACGGCTCTGTGCAACGACGGCACGTACTCGTACGCGGCGCACCACCAGGGAGCCTGCTCGCATCACGGCGGCGTGGCCGTGTTCTACCGGTGAGCAACGTCTGCGGTCGGTGCTCCGGCTGAGATGAGTACGGGGCGGGTTGCCCGGCTGACTGGGAAAGATCGTTCTTGAGCCTCCCGAGGGTCCACGCGTCGTGCCTGGACCCCCGGGGCGAGGCCAAGGTCTGCGCGCCAGGCACATGCTTGGTGATCAGGTCGGCCACAACGGATCGAGATTCAAGGTCGCGCCACTCGCGAGGTGTCACCGGCGGAACGTCTCAAGACGCCGTTCACGTCCCGCCCCAGCCCCTGGCATGCGGCCGCATCGGACCGCACACACCCGCACACGGCTGCAGATACGCGAAGACCCCGGCCTCAGCGTTTCCGCTGGTGACGGGGTCTTTGGGCACCTCATGCAGGGTGCCCCCGGCAGGATTCGAACCTGCGCACACGGCTCCGGAGCCCATCAGAGACCGTTGCTCTTTTGGGGCGCTGACCTGCGGGTGAGGGGTGGTCATGATCTCTGTAGATCAAGATCATTACGCCCCTATTACGTGGGCGGCCTGTCGGGCGGTCGGTCCGGCCCGTATGGTCGAAACATGATCTCGGGCAGCAGCGGGGGAGCGGACGGCGGCGCGGAGTTCACGGCGGAGGGCCTGGAGCCTGTCCTCCGGGAGGCGTGCGCGACGGTCGGACTCGACTCCCGCGGCGCCGAGTTGCTGCGGCTCGGCTCGAACGCGGTCTACCGTCTGACCTCCTTACCGATCATCGTCCGCGTCGCCCGTGATCAGTCGGTGCTCTCCGAGATGGAGCGGGCCGTGAGCGTGGCCCGGTGGCTTGAGACGCAGGACTTCCCGGCCATGCGCGTGCCGGCGGCTGTCGCTCAACCACTCGTCGTCGGCGGCTTGGTGGTGACCTTCTGGGAGAGCGTCCAGGAGCGCGAGGAGTACGCGACGGTCGGGGAACTTGCCGATCTTCTCCGCCGCTTGCACTGGCTCGAAGAACCTGAGTCTTTGCGCCTGCCGTACTTCGACCCGCTGGCCAAGGTGGCGGCATCCCTTGAGGGGCTGGACGGTATCTCGGCGGAAGACCGAACGTTCCTGGACGAGCGAGCATCGAGCCTAGGTAAGGACTACGACCGGCTGGACTTCGTCCTTCCCTTCGGCATGATCCACGGGGATGCCAGCATCGGAAACATCCTCCGTCACCGGCACGGGCACGCGGTGCTCATCGACCTGGACGGCTTCGCTCTGGCGCCACGCGAGTGGGACCTAGTCCAGACAGCGATGTTCTATGAGCGGTACGCCTGGCACACCAAGGCGGAGTACGCAGAGTTCGTGCACCGGTACGGCTTCGATCTGATGAACTGGCCCGGGTACGAGACTCTCGCAGACCTGCGTGAACTGATGATGGTTGCCTGGCTCGGTCACCAGGTCACGAGCAGCGACCGGGCTGCCGCCGAGTTCGCTCGGCGAGTGGGGTCCCTTCGCACTGGTGAGGGCCGAAAGGAATGGGGCCCGTTCTGACCGGGCGTTTCAAGAACCGACGTGATCGCCAGAGGCGAGCCACAGTCTGTGGTCTCTGACCTGATCGGTGAAGGTCTGTACGTCCTTGTTGCTGCCGACACCTGCAAGGTTCTGCCGGAACTCGGCAAGGTAGCTGATGCAGCGAGCAGATTTGAGTTGCTCGCCCAGGTCGAGCGCATCGAGGGCGACACGGCAGGCTTCCTCGACGTCGCCAGCGCGTAGGTGAGCGTCGGCCAACACCATGGTCGCGAAGAAGTCGCTCCGCACGTGGCTGCCACTCATGGCGTTTTCGGCGTGGGCTACGGCCTTTCGGGCGCTGTTGACGTCGCGGAAGCAGTGGGCGGCCTCAGCAGCGAGTTCAGCTTCGTCGAAGTAGCTGATCCACTCGGGCTCGTCGTCGTTGTTCCTGCTCTCCAGTGCTTTCGTGGCTGCGGTCAGGGCGGCTTCGCAGGCCCGTACGTCGCCGGTGCGGGCAAGAGCGCGGGCCTCCATGGCGTGGAACTGGGCGCGCAGCGTCGGAGTGGCCACGGGGGAGATGCCCATAAGAGCTGCGCGGGCGAGCGTCGCAGCCTGCGTGTAGCGACCGAGGAACGTCGCCTGATGGCTCATAGCTGACAGGATGCTTCCGGCGAGACGACGGTCGTTGGCGTCCTGGGCCAACCGGAGAGCCTGGAGGAAGTACCGCTGTGCCAGGCCGTGACGGCAGGCGTCGTACGACATCCATCCGGCCAGGAGAGTTGCTTCCGCCACGGTGGAGAACAGGGCCCGCCCGACCTGCTCGCTGTACTGGCCGCGCAGGAGCGGGCTCACTTCCGTGCTGAGGTACTGGACGGCAGCGTGCCGAGCGTGGTCACCACCGAAACGGTCGTCCAACTCGGCGAACATGTCCGCGGTGGTCTTGATGGCGGCCACGTCTCCGAAACCGACGCGCATTCCGTCTCGGCGCTGCCGAGGAATGGCCGGCTCGGGTGCGACCAACCAACGGAGCGAGGCTTCGTTCCACGCGGGCTCGGAGGGCTCGGCCTGCAACAGGGGCTCGTACCGGTTGAGATCGGCGCGCCACAGCTGCCCGACTGTATCGATCGCTCCTTCGGGGCTCGCCGGATAGCTGGCGTCCAAGAGTCCCGTGTCCCGCTCGCCCTCGTAGTTCAGTCCCAACTCGGAGGCACTGAGGTCGTACACCTCGCACAGCAACGGGCCGTAGAAGTCATCCGGCGTGCTGTGGCCGTTCTCCCAACTGGCGATACGCCGCTTGACGCTGGCGTCCGAGGGAAGGTGGTGGCCGCGGCGGAGCGCAACCTGACGCAACTCGCGCACCAACCGCGGCTGACTCCAGCCGCGGCCCAGACGGGCTTGTCGTAAGCGAACGCTGATCGGCTCCAGCGAAGACGTGACCGTTCCCTCCCCACCTGAGTACGGGTGCGATTTCTGGGGCGCACGACTCTTTGGCCTCACGACCGAATGTACGCGCTGTTCTTCACTGCGCGCTGCAAGTAACCGGAGATCGAGGGTTGTTGATCCGTGACGGGGGATGACGCGTCCAAGCGTGACGCGTCATCCCCCGTCACCTTTCGTCATCTGCCCTAGCCAGGGTGGCGACCCCGAGTCTGGACACAGGGCGGCATTGCGGCCGCAACTGAGTCTCGACCGAGGTGAGTTGACGTGCAGAGGATGACCAGGAGGGGCATGGAGTGGCTGTCGGCGGCGGCGGACAACCCCGCTGAGTGCCGACAGGTTTGGGCAGACGATCCCCGAAGGCCCTGCCTGCTGCCGACCGGCCGCTACTTCGACGTGGTGAGCGTGGAACAGCGCCTCGGGATGGAGATGTTCGACCGCCTTCTGCGAAGTGCGATGCCGTTCGGACCGACGGTCGTCGACCGCAAGGCGCAGCGAGTCGGGTTCTTCCTCTGCTCGCAGAGCCGCGAGACTTTCACGCACTACCTCGAACGCGAAACATCATCGCCACCGCCATACCGGTACCTGAGCCACGACTGCGCTGTCGTCGTACCCGGCCCCATCCCGCTCTCTGATGACCGCTATCAGTGGCTGCGCGCCCCTACGCGTCGACCGGAAGCCAACCCGCTGCGCCCCGTCGCCCTCGCCACTGCACTGGTCGCCTCCGCGGAACTCCTGGCAAGGATCGACCGCTTCGACGAGCAGTACCCGACGCCCTACGCGGCGGTCGCCGCCCTCCCCGAGGAGACGAACACGGATGCCGGATGAGCCGACCGACGGGCGCGACGCTGCCGCGTGGTCGCCTCTCGACAGCGACGGTTGGTACGCGGCCCGAAACGCCACTACCGCATTGCGAGACGTCCTCGTTCGCGCCGGCTTGGAGAAGGACTTTCCCTACCTGCGCGCGGACTTGAACGCATTCGGTCACGGCCTCGTCGAACTGGGCCGAGTGTCCCCGGCCACGGCCGAGCGCATGGCAGAGCTTCTGCGCCTGGCACTGGCGAGCGGATACGGCCGAGACCATAGCGACGACGATCACGCATCGACCATCGCCGAAGAACACAAGGGAAGGACCTGAAGTCATGACCGACCGGCGCAGAGTGGTAGCCAAACGAGCGGAGAACCTGTCTCCTGGCGTGCCCTACGTACGCGGCTGGAACCGCGCACGGCGAAGCGCCGGCGCCCTGGCTGATCAGCTCGTGCTGCTCGGGCTGGACTCCGACTTCCCCGGCCTGGCGGCCGACGTGAACGTCTTCGGTGACGGGTTGGTGCAGATCGGGACCGTTCGCCCTGGCGCGGCAGAATTGCTGGCGACGCTTATTACGGCCGGACTGGCCGCGGAATCGCGTGACGCGACGACAGACGGGCCCCTGTCCCCTCCCCGGGAAGCACCTGCGGCTTGAACTGCTCCTCGGCGGTCAGTTGCCCTGCCGCTCGGCCGGGACCGGCGCCCCAGCGCCGCAGCCCGGACGAATGGCAGGGCTGTCAGCCTGCGAAGCTGTGGTCATTTGCGGTTGCTTCTGGCGTTCACCTTTACGAATGTCTGGACCGGTGCTGCCTCGGCCCGGGTTGGTGCCGCACGCCCCACATCCCAACAGGGCGGAGCAGCAATCAGAACGGCGCCCGTAGCCTACGAACGGCCGCAAAGGACAGTCCAGCGAATACAGCTGCCAGCGGCCAGGCGGAGACTACCGTCGGCCATCTAACGAACTGGAGGATGCAAAAGTTTCCTTTCTGGTATGATACCGCGGGTGAAGCTGTCCTTTGAGATTCTCTCCAGCCTCATTTATTTCCCGTGTCCTCGATGCGCGTACGAGGTCGAGATTCAGCTTCTTGATGCCCGCGTACAGGCATATCGATACTGCCCATGTTGTCGAGCTCGAATCCGCTTGGTTGATGCCGACGGCTCCATGTTTGGAGCGTTCGAGGAAGTAGACCTTGCGATGCAGGAGCTAGCTAACACCCTCAAAGGATTGTTCTGATGCGCTACGAACGCGACCTTCAGGTCAAACTCCAAGAGAGATACCGTCGCCTCTATAAGGCGGACTACAAGGTCTATGACCGTGAGATCAAGTATTTCTATGATTTCATTCAAAAGTCGCCAGCCCTTCGAGCGATCGCGGAAAGGGTCGCGCAGGATCTTCCCGAGTTGGACTCAGACAAATGGGTGGAAGATCATTTCGTCCGTCGGGGGCACTACGACTGGCCTGAATCGGAGGTTGGTCGAGCTAAGGTTACGTGGCGCTTGATTACGAGATGGGTGACAGAAGAGGATCCCACTCAGCATGTCACATACTTCTCTACCGATAGCAACTACAACACGATGTTTCGGGAGATGACGGAGAAGGCGATTGAGCCCTTCGTTGAGTACCTGCAAGAGCAGATCGGTTCGGCGAGTGAGATCCTTTACATGCTTGAGCGCTTCACGCGGCGCCTAGAATGGTTCGATCAAGCAGAGCTGTTCGACAAGTACAAGGTCGCGACAAAGCATGGCGAAGATCTGTACGACCAGTACCTTCGCAAGTTCCTTTTTGATCAAGGCGTCGACTACCCGTTCTCGCAACCGAAGTCGGCATCGGGTCAAGCCGACATTGTGAGTGGTCTTGAGGGTGACGATCCACTCGTCTGTGAAGTGAAGCTCTATGACCCAGACCGCTCATACGGAGTGCCTTACATCGCCAAGGGGTTCCAGCAAGCCGTCAGCTATGCGCACAACTACGGAAAAGACGTTGCCTATCTCGTCATCTTTAATCTGAGTGACCAGGGTCTTCAGTGGCCCAATGATGAAGAGACGAAGCCGTGGCCGCCGAGGCTCCATGTGGAGGGTGTGACGGTGTACCTGGTAACGGCGCATGCCAAGCCGCGCCCTTCCGCCAGCAAGCGTGGGAAGTCGAGCCCGCGCCTCGTCCGACGCGACGAACTGGTACAGCAGACTGACGCATAGGATGAAAAGATCAACCCCACACCGGCCACGACCACTTGATCCGCGCAAGCTAGCTGCGCAGCCCGTCCGGGCTGTGCGGTAATGGCTGCCGTGGATCAGAACTCGCTGCGCAAGCTCGTGGAGGGGCAACTCCTTCGGCTGGAGGGCAACGCCTTCCAGGACTGCATGGATCGGCTCGGTCTGGAGCTGTACCCCGACGACTACCAACCCGTGCGAGCAGCCGGGCCAAAGGGCGATGCCAAGAACGACGGCTACTGCCCGAAGGCACGCGTCTTTTTTGCAGCGCACGCCACACGCGGCGAGCGGATCGACAAGACCAAGGCGAAGATCCGCAGTGACCTGGAGGGCTGTCTCCAGGAGCACCGCGAGGTGAGGGTGTGGCGCTTCCTTACCAACGACACCTTGCCGGGCGAGGTTGACCAGTTCATCGACAACGAGCTTCGCCTTCGGTACCGAGGCGTCACCATCGAGGTATGGGGACTAAAGACGCTCGCTGCTGAGATCAGCAAGCTCAAGCGGGAGCAGGTCGATCGGATCATCGACGTCATCACGGTGGACGAGCCAGAGTTCGATGTCGTCTTCCTCCGCCACATGAAGACGGGGCGTGACCTGTGGCCGATCCTCTCGGCGTCTCAGGCATGGATGCCGCCGGTCGAGCCTGACGACTGCACCGATGATGAGCAAGACCTCATCGACGGTGTCATTCAGACGTTCATCGACTGGCTTGAGATCTCCGAGGACGTAGAGATATCGCGATCTGGCGTGCGGGACGCACAGCGAGGCATTAACGAACTTCTTCAGGAGCTACAAGACAAGGGTCTCGTGCTGTACTCAGGCACGGGGGATAGCGGTAACCGCTGGGCAGTGCGGCTGCCGATGGCGATCTTCAAGGTTGATCGGGTGCCCTCTACCGATCCGAGTGCGTCAATCAACGAGCACGGCAGAGCCTAGATACGTTCGATGTCGCCTCGACCTTCTACAGTTGATATAGACAGGAACTGTTGCCGATCCTTCTCCACTCCCGCCGGCTACGACCCCTAGAACGAACGCGCCCACACTGCACGGGGCGGGCGCGTTAATGCTGTCGTCTCTGGTCACTGCATGACGGCGAAATAGAGAGCCATGGCCCGCGGACGACTCAGGCGACCATGATCACCGCGGGGAGAATGTGAGAGTCAACGCTGCCACCCGTGCAGCAACCCACCAACCATCAGGAGGGTAGAGTAGGCGTCGGCCTTGGTGGTCTCAGCAACCTCCGGGTGCGCGCCGAGATCGGTTGTGAACTTGAGGGCGCGTCGTACCTGTTCGGCACGCGGCGCGTAGCCAACGTTCGCCTTGTTGGACTCCTTGCGCAGCGTCTTGGCCGCCGTTTCAACGTCGGCAGCCTCGTCCTGCTCGTCGACCTTCTTACCGACGAGCGCCGCGAGGGTCTGACGGAGACTCTCCACCGTCAAGCGCCATTCCTGGTTGAGATAGTGCTTCTCGGCGGCGCGGTAGTAGTCGAGGGCCTCCTTGAACTCGGACGAGCGTCCAGCGTCTGGCGCGTCCAGCTCGATCAGGAGGAGACGGCGGTACTGCATCTGTTCAAGGACAGCAGCCCAGGTACTTTGGGTGACCTCGTGCTCAAAGTTGCCCACGCCGATGCGTTCGAGGCGACCATCCCGCATCGTCGTCCCAGTCAGGTACAACCGGAACTTGATCGTTCCTGTCCTACGCTCCTCGATGATCTGGAGCTGGCGGTGGTCGAGGTCGGCAACCAACATGAACGATGTGGATGCCCCGACCTTGAACAAGGTGACCGGCGAATCATCCACGGCAAGCCGTCCGATGTACCCGCTAGACCCACCAAGGCCGTCGGCGTACAACTTCCCCTCCAACCACATCGCCCGTCCGAGCGCTTGCTCCTCCACGCAGAACGCTGCGATGTGGAACTGGAGCTGCATGACGCCGAGGCCGCTGGAGCCCTGCACCCGCTTCAGGTCGAGCCGTGCTGCACCGTTTACCGATCCGATGGTGACCCATGCTTCATCCATGGCTGCCCCTCATATTGATAGAGATGAACGTTCCAGGATCGGAGCAACGAGGGCGCAGGTCAACTGAGTTGCGAGGCTTGAACGCATCCACCAACCAGGCGCCGGCCACGGCCCCTAGATCGGCCCGAACCAGCCGCAACTTGCGAGCGCGTGCAGATGGTCGGGCTCGTGTCCCAATGGATCCAGGAAGCTGTGGCACGAACCTCAGCCGACGACAGCCAGCCACGACGACGGGTGCGCCGGCCCACCAGGCGCGCGTATGCCTCGTTGCACCCCCACTGGCCTCAGCCACGCTACGGCTGTGTCGTTGACCAAGACAGGGGGCGACGGCCGCCCTGCGGATGGGCCCTTGGGCACGTCGTGCCTGGGGGGCGAAGGCTGACTAAGGCGCAGCCTTGCCACCTCACAGACAACTGCCCCCTGATTGTCGGGTCAGCCAGTAGAGTGGGTGACCAAGTCGCGCTGCGCAGGGGGAACAACATGATCGATGCTCTGGTACTGAGTCAGCAGATTGCGCCGTATGTGACGGCCGCCGTTTCCTCCTATGGAACAGCAGTACTCACTCGGTCAGCCGAGCTCTCAGCTGATTCAACTGTTTCGCTGGGGCAGCGTCTACTTGACAAGCTCCTCAGGCGATCCTCCACTGGAGAGGTAACAGAGGCAAACGCCCTGACTTCCGCGATCGAAGATTTGTCGGATAACCCCGAGGACTCTGATCTGCAGGCGGCTCTCCGCGTCCAACTGAAGAAGCTTCTTCTCAGCGATCCTCAAATGATTTCTGAAATTAGTGAAATTATGGACCGAAGCGGAATTAGCATTGTGGCATCAGGGGACCGAGCTGTAGCCGCCTATACAATTAACGGCGGCGTGAGTACAGGCGATCAGCGTAGTTAAGGGCGCGATGTGACTGCGCAGGACCCGCAGAGATTCGTGAACATATCCGCCGAAGGTGCTGGATCGGTAGCAGCCAAGGAAATTAACGGACCGGTCCATATCGGCGACGTTGTCCTTCGCGCCGGGGATTACGCTCTGCCCTCCGCCGTGTCAGCTCCTACTGGGACTAATAACCTCCCAAAACCTCGCAGTAGTCTGTTTATTGGCCGAGGCCATGAACTGCGACAATTGCGAGAGACTGTTGAATCCCATGAAGGTGCAGTCGTTGCTCAAGCCATGCACGGTCTTGGAGGGGTAGGGAAGACAGCTCTTGCGCTTCATTATGCTCATACTTATCGCAGTGACTACTCTGTAGTCTGGTGGATTTCCGCCGAGAGCGCCGATTCGGTTGCCGCAGGACTTGCCGCCCTCGGCTTTCGATTGAATCCGCGTCTAGCTATTGCAGAATCGACTAGCGCCGAGAGCTCAGAATGGGCCACTTCTTGGCTCCAATGCCACTCTGGGTGGCTACTCATTCTTGACAACGTAGAAGATCCCCAGCTTGCTTTTGCGCTTATTGGGCAAACGCCAAACGGCCACCACATTGTAACGAGTAGAGTTTCAGTCGGGTGGAATAATTTTGGATTTCAGATCGGCCTTGATGTCCTGAGCGATAGCGATTCAGTCGAGCTTTTGACGCGAATGAGCGCAATTCATGGCGAGGAAGAAGAGAAAAGAGAGCTCTCGTCGGAGCTTGGGTGCCTCCCTCTGGCTCTAGAGCATGCGGCTGCATATGTTCAATACAATCAGGTTTCTTTTAGTTATTACCTTAGCCTCCTCCGGAAGATTCCAGCTAAGGCGTTGGGATACACCGTAGGAGTTGGCGGTAACTCCGTGTCGGTGGCCAGGACATGGCAAGTAACTCTGCAGTCAATCGACTGTACAAACCCCATGGCTATCTCCATTCTTCGAATACTGGCTTGGCTAGGCCCAGATGACATCCCGAGGGAAGTGCTATATGGCTTCGCGGAGGACGAGTTCGATGTCGATAGTGCGCTCGGCCTCCTTTCGGCTTATAGCATGATTTCGCTTTCCCCTGATTCTGTAAGCATCCATAGGCTAGTGCAGGCTGTTATCAGGGAAGCGGAAGAGACTTCAGTTACTTCTGCCTCCCACCCTCACGTCAGAGCGGCAATAGGGATCTACAGCGTTCTCAACCTTGAGCCTGAAATCTCTCCCGGTTCCTGGCCGCTTTGGCGCAGACTTGTGCCGCATATTGAGGCTCTAAGCAGTCTCGTCTCTGTCGAGAATGCGTCAGATCCCGCGCGGACGGTGCTCTACTATGCAGCTCGATTCTTGAGGTCTCAAAATCAGCCTGAACTGGCACTAGAGTGCATTGAGCGGTGCGTTCGGATGGCTGAAGGCGACCAAGGCGAGGAGTCAAGCGGACCTGATGTGCTTTCCTGCATAAATATTCGTGGGGCAATTCTTCAAGAATTGGGGCACCATGACCGGGCGGTGGATACTTTTCAAGAACTCGTCAGGGATTCGATTGTCAAATTTGGGAAGCTTGATCCTTTCACGCTCAGCATGAAGAATAATTTGGCTGGCGCCTACCAAGATGCTGACAGGATGACAGAGGCAATCGCGCTTTTCGAGCAGACTTTGGAAGAACGCGAAGAGTCACTCCCTGTCGGCGATCCTGCCATTGCGACGACTCGGCATAATCTCGCTAGTGCGTATAGGGTAGCGGGTAAGCCGCATCTTGCCGTCCCAATTCTTGAAAAAGTTGTTGAAGATAGGAAGGCAAAGTACGGGGATAACGGTGTCGGCACGTTGAATAGTATGTTCAACTTGGCCATTTCGTACATCGACATCGAAAATCTCCCGAGAGCAGTTCGCTTGCTTAAGCATGTACTCAGCAAGAGGGAAGAGATTTTCGGCCCTGACGATCCAAACGTTATCGGCGCCAGGAGGAGGTTGGGAGACGTCTATAGAATGGCAAAGAACAGTAGGCGCTCCATTCCGCTTTACGAGGATAATCTAAAAAGTGCGACCCGGGTGTACGGCGCCGATGACTGGCGAACCATCGAACAGGGGATGCCTCTGGCTTTCGCGTACCAAGATGTGAAGGAGCCGCAGAAGGCAATTCCGTTGCTGCGTCGAGTTCTTGAATGGCAAGAATTTGTACATGGTGAGAGTGATTACTCTGCTGTAATGGCGCGCAATAACCTGGCCGTTGCGCACTGGCTGAACGGGGATAGTGGGACTGCCTCGGAAATGCTTGAAATGGCTATGGCGCTTTGTGTAAGAGTGGCCGATTTCGATCCTGAAGTTTCCCGTGCTGTGAGGGTGAACCTGCAAAATCTGAAATTGGGTATGCCTGTTAAAGGCGCCGGTCAATTTGATATTGGATCTCCGAGGCTTCGATTGACGGACTGAGCGGGTCAGGTCGATTCGGTGACTCTCGTTTGAATGGCCGATGGAGCTCCAAAACTGTTGGCGTGTCGGGTACTCGTGGGTTTGCGCCGTAAACTAGGACTTGGGACCTCTAGTGCAGGCGGCTGATGCTGTGTGCGCGGCACGGACGCCGGCGGGCCGCGCGGTGAGCGGAGCGAGCCGCCTTGATTACGTGAAGAAATTCTGAGCCAACCGGGGGTCGGCTACAGCTTGAACGACAGCTCCAACTCGTCGCCCGGTAGGTGGAACTCCTCCAGGGCCAAGGGCTTGTCGGCCTCCGTGAGCGTCACCCGCAGGACGTGCAGGAGGGGGACCCCGTCTGCTAGCCGGAGGGCCTGGGCCTGGTCCGGTAGGGGCATACGGGTGCGGACGTACTCCGTGAAGTGGAGTTCGTGGCCGAGGTCGGCGAGTGCGGTGTAGAGCTCCGGCGCCGGCGGTGGGGCCTCCTCCTCGTACTTGGTGTCGACGAGCACCGAGAACGGCACGTAGGTGCGGTGGAGTTGGCGGAGGCGGCCGTTGTCTGCCGTCTGTAGGGCGTCGTACGTGAACATCGGCTCGCCCGGCGGGATGCGCAGTAGGTCCGCCAGGGCCATCGGGGCGTCGGTGCGGGTGGCGACTGGTGGCTCGGCGTCTGTCCAGCGGATGCCGTCGGCCTCGACGTAGCGGCCGTCCGTGGCTCGGCGTACGCCTCGGGGGCGCGTGAGGCCTGGGCGGCTGTGGGGAGAGCGGGCGAAGGTGCCGCGGCCCATGATGGCCTCGACGAGACCGGATGCCCGTAGCTCGGCGAGGCCCTGACGGACTGTGGGACGCGTCACGCCAAACTGCTTCGCCAACGCCTCCTCGGACGGGAGCGGTTGGCCGGCCGGGAAGGTGCCGTTGAGGATGCCATCGCGCAGGTAGTCGGCGATCTGCCGATACTTCGGCTGCGTGTTCTTCGGCGGCATGCGGGCCCTCCGTGGCCGTGGCTTCTACGGCTGTTCGTCGTCGTAGACGGCTTGTCCACGATCGTGGACAGCTTCTCGTATCGCTAGGCGGTTGACAACCCGTACTACGGGTCGGCACTCTGGTTCGCGGCACCCGTAGTACGGGTGGTCTAGCAACCCGGAGGATCAGCCTTCGGGTGCCGGAGATGAGGAGAGACGAACAGTGGCAAGCCTTCCGATCGACACCGCGAAGTACACGGGGATCATCTGCGCCGTTCCCCCGGCTCCGCGGATCGCCAACCGTGAGACCGGTCAGCTCCGCGTCGACCGCGAGACCGGAAAGACCATGTACCAGGTCGGCCTCTGCCTGATGGCAGGGTCGTCGGCCGACGTCGTGAACGTGAGCGTGGCCGGTGAGCCGGCCGGTGTGCAGCTCGGCATGCCGGTGGCTGTGCGCGACCTGGTCGCCACGCCGTGGGAGAACGAGGGGCGGCACGGGATCGCGTTCCGTGCAGCGGAGATCCGGCCCCTGAACGCTCCCGCTCCCGCGGGCAAGGGGGCCGCACAGTGATGAATCTGGCCTCCTCCACCACTTCGGCCGGTGCGACCGGGCCGAGTTGGGTTCTGGTGGTGGCCGCAGTGCTGGTGTCGGGCCTGCTTCTGGCGGGCCCGGCCCTGCGCCGCCGCTACCCCGTTGCCTGGTGGCTGTTACTCGGCTTCCCGGTCGTGGCCTTCCGGGTCATGCAGACCTGGCGGCCCTTGATGGCGGGCTGTGGGCTCGCCACGAGTCGGCGACCGGCTCTGACGGTCGTGTCTGGGCTCGTCGGCAACGGGGCGCCTCCACCGCAGCCGCGCGTACCGCGTCGCGGTCTCATACGCCCGACCTACGGCGGCTTCGTGCTGCTGGTGCGGCTGTTGCCGGGCCAGGTGCCGGAGGACTTCGTCAAGGCTGCGCCTGCTATGGCCGAGGACTGGCAGGTTCACGCGGTGCGGGTGACCTCCTGGAAGCCGGGAGTCGTACGGATCGTCGCGTCAGCGTCCGACCCGTTGGCCGCTCCTCGGGCTCTGAAGCAGCGGGTTTCTGGTCATTTGCTGCGGGTGGCCGTGGGTGTGCTGGAGACCGGTGCCGCCTGGGTGGTCGACCTGCGGCGTGTGCCGCACTGGCTGATCGTGGGGGCCACGCGTTCCGGCAAGTCGACGCTGATCAACGCGCTCGTGGCGGGCCTGGCTCCGCAGCACGTCGCCCTAGTCGGCATCGACTGCAAGGGCGGCATGGAACTGTCCCTCTACGAGCCGCGGTTGTCCGCCCTCGCCACCAACCGTGAACAGGCAGTCCGGCTGCTGTCCGCGCTCGTGGACCTGACCCTCGACCGCATGAGCGTGTGCCGGGCGGCGCGCGTCCGCAACGTCTGGGGGTTGCCGGACAAGGAACGCCCGGTCCCCGTCGTCGTGATCGTCGACGAGATCGCGGAACTGTTCCTCGTCGCGAGCCGGAGCGAGAAGGACGAAGCACACGCTGCCGGTACGGCACTCATCCGGCTGGCCCAACTCGGCGCGGCCCTCGGGGTGTTCCTCGTCGTTGCCGGCCAACGCGTCGGCTCTGACCTGGGACCCGGTGTCACCGCTCTGCGGGCGCAGCTCGGCGGCCGGGTCTGCCATCGCGTGGCCGACCCTGGGACAGCCGAAATGGCGCTCGGCGACCTCAATCCCGACGCCCTCAAGGCGGCACAGGCCATCACCCCGGAACAGGCCGGTACGGCCGTCCTCGCCTCCGGTGACGGCTGGGAACGCGCTCGGTCGCACCTGATCACGGAAGCGGAGGCGGAAGCCGTCGCCGCCGAGTACGCGCACCTGACTCCCCTCCTGTCCGAACTGCACGTCGAAGCGCCGTGAAAGGGGCCTGCCGTGCTGGTGTCCATGTCCGCCGTTCTACTGCTCGGCCTGCTGATCTGGTTCCTCCTGCACATCCGGTACCTGCGATGGGTGGACGCGCTGCTCTGCGGAGCCTTCGGCTTCCTGCTCTCCAAGACCGTGGCCGCGCCGTTCGCTCAGGCCTTCCTCGACGGCGTGAATGGCTTCCTCGGCCAGCTCCGCTTCTGAACCGACCTGTTGACCCGAGAAGGGGGCATCCAGTGTCCGACTACGACATCCGCTCCGGTGACCGCGCCGCGTTCCTGGCCGGTCTGCGGGAGCTGGTCGACTTCCTGACAGCCAACCCCGCGGTCGTCGTACCGCGCCATGCATCCGTCGCCGTCCTAGTCGACGCATCCGACTCCGCCGGTCGTCGAGAGGGCGTGGAGTCCGTTGCCGCTCCGCTCGGCGTGCCGACGGAGGACCTCGGCCAGGGCTACTTCGACGCGCGCCGCGAATTCGGACCGATCGCGTACGTCGTCGTCGCGATTCCGCCCAAGGAGCGGCAGTGATTGCCCGTACGGCGGGCTCCCGACGGGGCGCGAAGTCGCCAAACCCGACCCCGTCAGGAACCCACTCCATCCGCCACATGAGCAGTGAAAGGAGTACTCACACTTTGTCCACCGCGCATCATTCGCGCAAATCCCCGCTGGCCGACTGCGAACTCAGGCAGCACGACTCGGAGGTCTCGACCTGCGCCGGACGTGAACAAGTCGTTCTCGTCGGGCTCGACGACACCGAGCACCGTCTGTGTCCCGCGCACGCTGCGGCACTCTGGCTCACGGACCCGACGCTCCGCTTCAGCGCAAAGACCCGGCCGGAGGGCATCTCGGCCGTGATGGCGCACGCGTTCGGCGGCGGGGGTGGTCGCCGATGACCGCCACCCTCGTACCGGTCAGCGCTGCGGCTCTGGTCGCCAGGGCCTCGGAACCGGAGTTCGCCGCCTGGCGCCGGAACATTGTCCGCCTCGGCGGCTGCACCAACCCGATCCACCTCGTCGGCACGGCGACCGTCTTCGACACGACCACGGGCGCGGCTCTGCTCTCGTACGGTTCGGACGTCTACGGCGGTCGCCTGCTCACCGCATGCGGCAACCGGCGAGCGACGGTCTGCCCGGCCTGCTCGGCGCTCTACCGGGCGGACACGTACCAACTCGTCCGGGCCGGACTCGTCGGCGGCAAGAACGTCACGGAGGCGGTGAGCGAGCACCCGCGCGTGTTCGCCACGCTCACCGCCCCCGGCTTCGGCCCGGTCCACACGCGCCGTGAACGCGACGGGCGCGTACGGGCCTGTCGTCCCCGTCGGCCGGGGGGGTGCTGCCCGCACGGTCGGCCGACTGGATGCCGTGCGCGCCACTCGGCGGATGATCCCCGCCTCGGTGAACCGCTCTGCCCGCGCTGCTATGACTACGCGGGTGCGGTCCTCTGGCACGCGTTCGCTGGTCGGCTCTGGCACCGGTTCGGGCTGGAGCTGAGGCGGGAGGTGGCACGGCAAGTCGGTCTGTCCCGTGCGGAGTTCGGGGAAGTCGCCCGACTCTCGTACGCAAAGGTCGCCGAGTACCAGCGGCGCGGGCTGGTCCACTTCCATGGCGTGATCCGCCTGGACGGACCGGACGGGCCCGACTCGTCTCCGCCGGGCTGGGTCACCGTGGCACTCCTTATGGACGCCGTACGGTCGGTGGTCGGTCGGGTGCGGTTGGCTGCTCCTGGCGCGGACGTCATCGGTCCGCGGGAGCTCCGCTTCGGCACGCAGGTCGACGTACGGCCGGTCACCGCGTACGGACGCAATGCGGGGGAGCGGCCGGCCTCCGCGGCGTCTGTGGCTGGCTACATCGCCAAGTACGCCACGAAGGGGGCGGAGTCCGCCGGCGCGGTGGACGGCCGGATCTACCACGCGCGGGACATGGTCATGCTGCCCGTGAGGGCGCACGTGCTGCGCATGATCGGCACGTGCTGGTGGCTCGGCGGCCTGCCGGAGTTCGAGCCGCTCGGGCTGCGTCGCTGGGCGCACATGCTCGGGTACGGCGGTCACTTCTCAACCAAGTCGCGCCGCTACTCGACCACGCTGACCGCTCTTCGGCAGGCCCGTGCCGACCACCGTGCGGAGCAACAACGGGCTTCGCTCGGTCTGGCTGACGTCCAGACCGTCACGGTCGGCCGGTGGCGCTACGCGGGGCGCGGCTACTCGCCGGAGGCGGCACTCCTTGCTGCCTCCGTTCGGGAGGGCGGTGGTCGTCATGGCGCGTGAGAACCGCGGTCGGGCGGCCGAGTTGCTTACCGTGCGGCAGGTGCTCGACGAACTGGGTGGCATCTCCCGGCGCACCTTCTACCGCTGGCGGGAACTGCGCATCGCCCCCGCCTGCATCCGCCTGCCGAACGGGGAGCTCCGGGTTCGGCGGGACGTGCTGAACGACTGGTTGGAGGACCGGGCGGAAGGGGCGGCGTCGTGAAGTCGTACAAGGTCGTCATCTGGAAGCTCAGTATCAACCGCTCCGCGAAGAAGCCGACTTACCTCGTCCGCTGGTCCGTGGACGGCGAGCCGTTCCACGAGTCGCACAAGACGAAGGCGCTGGCCGATCGCTTCCGAGCGAAGTTGCTTCGGGCAGCGGACAAGGGCGAGCCGTTCGACACCGTGACCGGCCTGCCGGACTCGTTACGCGGTGGCAAAGCGGCCCTGTCATTCCTGGGGCTGGCGCTCAAGTACATCGATGCCCGGTGGGCGGAGACCTCGGCGAAGCAGCGAGACAGCATGACCGACGCCTTGGCAACGGTCTTGCCCGCGCTGGTCAAGCCGGTCCGCGGTCGACCTGCTCCGGCTGACCTCAGGCGGGCGCTGCGCTCCTACCTGCTGCCCCCGCCTCGGCGGGAGCGTGAGCGGCCCGAGGAGATCGCGGCGGCGGCGAAGTGGATCGAGAAAGCTTCGCTGCCGGTGGCGGAACTTCAGGAGATCACCCGCGCGCATGACCTGATCGACGCCCTCACACGGAAGCTCGACGGCAAGCCTGCGGCCACGCAGACCTACCGGCGGCGCCGTGCGGTGGTCTTCAACACCCTTGAGTACGCGTTGGAGTTGGAGATGCTGTCTTCGAATCCGCTGAGCCGGGTGCGTCGAAGGCGGGGGAAGCGCGCGGTGCAGGAAGTCGACCGCCGGGTGGTGGTCAACCCTCGGCAGGCGCGGGAGCTGCTGACAGCGCTCACGTACGTAGGCAGCTACGAGCGGGCAAGTGGTCGACGGCTGAAGGCGTTCTTCGGTTGCCTGTACTACGCGGCCATGAGGCCCGGTGAGGCGCTGGGCTTGCGTCTCTCGGACTGCGCGCTCCCGGGGAAGGGCTGGGGCCGGATCGACCTGGCGGAGACCCGACCCACCGCCGGGAAGGCGTGGACCGATTCAGGCGAAGCGCACGACCGGCGCGGCCTGAAGCAACGGGCGGACGGTGAGGTACGCATTGTGCCGATACCGCCCCCGCTCGTGCAGCTGCTTCAGGACCACATCAAGGAGTTCGGAACGGCGGAGGACGGCCGGCTGTTCGCGAGTGAGCGGGGCAACGTCGTAGCGGCGTCGTCGTACTCGCGCGCGTGGAAGCAAGCCCGGAAGCTGGCCTTTCCGCCCGACCAGGTGGCGTCCGTTCTGGCAGCTCGCCCGTACGACCTCCGCCATGCGGGCGTCTCCCAGTGGCTCAATTCGGGCGTTCCGGCTCCGGAGGTGGCAGCCCGCGCCGGCCACTCCGTGGATGTACTCCTAAAGATCTACGCGAAGTGCATTGACGGCCAAGAGCAGGAGATGAACAGCCGGATCCTTAAGGGTCTGGGGGAAGAGGACGACACCGAACCGTGAAGCGGCCCACGCGGCTATCACACGACAGCTCCAGAGCGGTCCGGGGCTGTCGTCGTGTGTCCTGTGGCAGGGAAGTTTGAGGTTTTGCCACTGAGGTGCAGGCCGCAAGCAGCGGCGGATGACGAAATGTCATCGATCCTCGATGGATTCGGCGCTCTACGTAACGCGCAGGCTCCGGCCTGACGATGTCAGGCACCAACTTCGGCCACTTGGCTGGTCGATGTACCCCGGTCAGGGTCATCATGGAGCGTCAGGCCTTGAACCGTAGGCCGCGGGTAGGGGGGCTCCGCATGAGTGGAGACAGTAAGAAACTTGCCGCTGCATCACTCGGTGTACTTACCTTTTTCGCTGTTCTACCTGCGGCCCTTCTCCTTGGTCCCTTCTCTTTCGGTAGGGGCAACACATCACGGCTGGCTGCCATCCTCACCTTCGTCGGCGTACTGGTTACCGCATCGGTGTCCCTGATCGGATTGATGCTGAACCGCCAGACAGAACGACGGCTGACGCAGGAGCAAGCTGACCAGCAACGTCAGCTCAAACTGGATGCCGCGATGCGGGCCGGACAGCTGATCTCCCCCACCGAATCGGGACCCGTACACCCGGCAGCAATGGCTTCAGGACTGCTGGCGCTCACCAAGCTCGACTACGCCGATCTTGCTGTGGCGCTACTTGTGGATCTATGGCCCGAAGACGGTGCGGATAGCCAGAAGAGGATCTCGGACGAGACAGCCATCCTGGTGGTTGATGCTGCATTGCGCTCAACGTCCCTCAACGCTCAACTCGTCGCAGCGGAGCTGCTGTGCCGTCACGCCGGGGGGCTCAGCGTCTGTCAGTCCCTACACTGGCCGAGCGCGGTGGACGGTTCCTGGAATCCCACGTTCAAGCCCAAGACGAAGCTGCTCATTGTCGAGGCTCTGGTGAGGATGGCAACCGCCAGCGAACCCAACGAGGGTGCTCTGCGCTCAGTCGCGGTACGTCTCTACGGCATTTGGCGAGACGATCCCGAGGCGCGCGTCCGCGGCTGCATCGGCAAGCTCATCAAGGTGGTTTTCGACCGGCTCTGCCAGTTCCGTCACAAAGAGCTCGTTCATGGCAGTCAGATGGTCACTCTCAGCGACCTAAAGCGCGCGGCAGAGAGCGCAGCCGAGAATCCCGACAGCTACCTGAATGACCTCTCGGACAACCTGGCCAATCAGCTCAAAGAATGGGCCCCAGCCTGCCGGACGCAGCCCTCCGCCACAGGAGCCCTGGCCACGGCGGCGGGCTAGCTTCGACAGGCAGCTCTTCTTCAACCTTCAATGGCCACGCGCTTGAGGTTTGCTGTCACGGGACATCCTGTCGGAGGTATGTCGGAAAGCTGCCCTCGCAATGATGGGAAACGGCTGCTGACCTGCCGCGAAGCCCGTCAAGATCATTACGTGGTCATTACGTGATCACTGTCATGGAGCTGCTTTCGGCGGCATCTGCCTGCACACACGCGAAGACCCCGCACTCAGCGAACTCGCTGATCACGGGGTCTTTAGGCACCTCAGAAAGGGTGCCCCCGGCAGGATTCGAACCTGCGCACACGGCTCCGGAGGCCGTTGCTCTATCCCCTGAGCTACGGGGGCGTGTCCGCTGCGCTGTGTGCGCGGCGACGGGTAGAACCCTACCAGCTGATCCAGGGTGTTCATGAACGGGTTTTCCGGCGTCGCGAGCAGGGTCATCGTGTCGCTGCCGCGCCCGGGTTGTGCCGCCGACGGGAGCTCATCGGTGTGTTCTCCGCGCTGTCGGGTCCAGCACCCCACAAGGCGTCAGCGTCGCCGCCCCTCCCTGACCGCCGCACGGCGAGCTTCCAATCCGTAGCGGCACATCCCGCACGCCGGTCAAGCCGATGCCACCCGCACGCCCCACAAGTCCTCGCCCCGAGCGCACCCCTCGCACACCCCACAACCTCACCCCACCCTCCACACCCCCACCCCGTACTCCCGCCCACCCCCCAACCCCCCGTCCCCCGCCCGAGCCAGAAACAGGGAAAAGCCGGACGCGGTGGCCGGTGCCGACCTACTCTCGAGTTGTGCCAGGCGCGTCGGGTCGGGTGCTTGTTGTGGACGACAACAAGGTCATCCGGCAGCTGATCAGGGTCAATCTCGAGCTGGAGGGTTTCGAGGTGGTGACCGCGGCTGACGGTGCCGAGTGTCTGGATGTGGTGCATCAGGTGCGGCCCGACGTGGTGACGCTCGATGTCGTGATGCCCCGGCTTGACGGGCTCCGTACCGCAGCCCGGCTGCGCAACGATCCCCGGACCCGTGATCTTCCCCTGGCGATCGTCAGCGCTTGTACCTCCTACGAAGTCGACGCCGGGCTGGACGTCGGTGTCGATGCCTTCCTTGCCAAGCCCTTCGAACCTGCCGAACTCGTACGTCTCGTAAGGCAGTTGATCGAGCGGCAGCGGGGCGGGGGGAACAGGGGGGAGAGCGATTCTCAGTCCGAGGTCGGGAGCGGGCTCGGCGTCGGCGAGGCCGAGCGCGCCGGCCGCGGCGCCGCCGGCTGACAGTCCCGTATCTCGGTTCTACATCTCAGTTCCCGCCTATGTCTTGGTTGCCCATCCCGCAGCTTCGCGGCACCCCACCCGGGGACCCCACCCCCGGCGCCCTGGGCCTCTGGCGCCCGCTCCCGCATCGCTGGTCCTTGGTCCCCGGCCTGCCCCCTAGGCCCCATGGCCTCGTAGGCCCCATGGGCCCCTAGGCCTCATGGCCCCTGGCCATTGATCCCTCACCCCCGCACCCACAATCCCCACCGCCCGGCACCCACAACCCCCACCCCCCCGCACCCACAACCCCCACCCGCCCGCCACCCGCAAGCCCCCCCCACAACCCCCACCCCCCGGCCCTCGCCCCCGTCCACATCCCGGACCCACCCCCAAACCGGCTCGCATACCCACCCCCCTCCTCCCATACGCTTGACCCGTGACCCCCGTCGAGCTGTCCCGCACCGTGCTGCGCGCGGTGCGTTGTGCTGTGGATGCGGGGGAGCTGAGTGTGGTCGTGCCGCGACGGGCCGTCGTCACGCCGCCCGGGCCGGGCGGGTGCGGTGACTACGCCACCGGTATCGCCCTCCAGCTCGCACGGCCCGCCGGGCAGCCGCCGCTGCGGGTCGCCGAGATCCTCCGGCAGCACCTCGCCGGGACGGACGGTGTCGCCGACGTCGTCGTCACCGGGCCGGGGTTCATCAACATCAGCCTTCAACCGGCGGCGGCCCCCGCGGCCGCCCTGACCCGCGAGATCCTGGACGCCGGGCCGGCCTACGGCCACGGCGACTCCCTCGCCGGGCAGGTCGTCGAGCTGCGTATCCCCTACGACGTCCGTGCCGAGGTCGTCGCGGACGCGCTGGTGCGGATCGTCGGTTCGCAAGGGGGGCGCGTCGAGGTCGGGCACCGGGAACCGGTGAACCTCCGGCCCGTGCCGGCCCCCGACGACCCCGCCCAGCTCGGTCCCGACGCCGCCCGCTGGGCGCTGCTGCACCCCGCCGCCCACGACCGGCCCCGTATCACCGCCGACCACCTGGTCCAGCGCGAGAGCAACCCTCTCTTCCGCGTCCGTTACGCCTACGCCCGCACCCGGGCCGTCGCCCGTAACGCCGCCGATCTGGGCTTCACCCGCGAGCCCGGAACACTCGCGGCACCTGAAGGACACGGAGCACCCGGAGCCGTACAGGGAGACCCTCCGCACTCCGTCCAGCTCCTCACCGTCCTCGCCGACCACCCCCGCGTCCTCGCACGTGCGGCAGCACACCGCACGCCCGACAGCCTGGCCCGGCACCTCGTCACCGTCGCCGATGCCGTCCTCGCCGTCCTGCCCGCCGTGCTTCCGCGCGGCGACGAGAAACCCTCGGCCGCCCACCGCGCCCGGCTCGCGCTCGCCGAAGCCGCCGGGGCGGTGCTGGCCGGCGGCCTGTCCCTGCTCGGCATCGACGCACCCGATCACCTGTGACGCACCCGATCACCCGTGACGCATCCCGATCACCTGTGACGCACACAGAAAGCCACCCGAGAAAATGAGCCGTTCCGCACACCCCGCCGGGCCCCGTCACGCCGACGTCCTTCCCGAGGGCCACTACTCCGCCCCGCCCACCGACCTCAACGTGCTCGACCCGAAGGTCTGGGCCCACACGGTCACCCGTGACGAGGACGGCGTGGCCACCGTCGGCGGCGTCGACGTCAAGACGCTCGCCGAGCGCCACGGCACCCCCGCCTACATCCTCGACGAGGCCGACTTCCGGGCCCGGGCTCGTGCCTGGCGCAGCGCCTTCGGGGCCGACGCCGACGTCTTCTACGCCGGCAAGGCCTTCCTCTCCCGTGCCGTCGTGCGCTGGCTGCACGAGGAGGGGCTCAACCTCGACGTCTGTTCAGGCGGCGAGCTCGCCACCGCGCTCTCGGCCGGCATGCCCGCCGACCGCATCGCCTTCCACGGCAACAACAAGTCGGTGGAGGAGATCCGCCGCGCGGTCACCGAGGGCGTCGGCCGTATCGTCCTCGACTCCTTCCAGGAGATCGTCCGCGTCGCGCACATCGCACAGGAGCTGGGCAAGCGGCAGCGGGTGCAGATCCGGATCACGGTCGGCGTCGAGGCGCACACGCACGAGTTCATCGCCACCGCCCACGAGGACCAGAAGTTCGGCATCCCGCTCGCCGGGGGACAGGCCGCCGAGGCCGTACGGCGCGCTCTCCGGCTCGACGGGCTCGAGCTGATCGGGATCCACTCGCACATCGGCTCGCAGATCTTCGACATGTCCGGGTTCGAGGTCGCCGCGCACCGCGTGGTCGGGCTGCTCAAGGACATCCGGGACGAGCACGGCGTCGAGCTGCCCGAGATCGACCTGGGCGGCGGGCTCGGGATCGCGTACACCAGTGACGACGACCCGCGTGAGCCGCACGAGATCGCCAAGGCCCTCACCGAGATCGTCAGCCGCGAGTGCGACGCCGCCAAGCTGCGCACGCCCCGCATCTCCGTCGAGCCCGGCCGCGCCATCGTCGGCCCGACCGCCTTCACGCTCTACGAGGTCGGCACCATCAAGCCCCTCGACGGCCTGCGCACGTACGTCTCCGTCGACGGCGGCATGTCGGACAACATCCGCACCGCGCTCTACGACGCCGAGTACAGCGTCGCCCTGCTCTCGCGCACCTCCGACGCCGAGCCGATGCTGGCCCGGGTCGTCGGCAAGCACTGCGAGAGCGGGGACATCGTGGTGAAGGACGCGTTCCTGCCGGCCGACCTGGCACCGGGTGACCTCATCGCGGTGCCCGCGACGGGCGCGTACTGCCGCTCCATGGCGAGCAACTACAACCACGTCCTGCGGCCGCCGGTCGTCGCCGTGAGCGACGGCGAGGCCCGCGTCATCGTCCGCCGCGAGACGGAGGAGGACCTGCTGCGCCTCGACGTCGGCTGAGCCGGCGCAGGGAACCGGAGCAGGAAAGGGGTGGAAGATGGAAGATCTCCTGTCTTCCACCACCGTACAAATGAAATCGATGTCTCACGATCCGGACATGGGATAGAAAGTCCCGTCCGGTGAGTGAGACTGGTCCAACCGTAGCCGGTATGAGGAAACGAGGTCGGATGATGCGTACGCGTCCGCTGAAGGTGGCGCTGCTGGGCTGTGGGGTTGTCGGCTCAGAGGTGGCGCGCATCATGACGACGCACGCCGACGACCTCGCCGCCCGGATCGGCGCACCCGTGGAGCTCGCGGGTGTGGCCGTGCGCCGGCCGTCCAAGGTGCGCGAGGGCATCGACCCCTCCCTCGTCACCACCGACGCCACCGCCCTCGTCAAACGCGGCGACATCGACGTCGTGGTCGAGGTCATCGGCGGCATCGAGCCCGCCCGCTCCCTCATCACCGCCGCCTTCGAGCACGGCGCCTCCGTCGTCTCCGCCAACAAGGCGCTGCTCGCCCAGGACGGCGCGGCCCTGCACGCCGCCGCGGACGGGCACGGCAAGGACCTCTACTACGAGGCCGCCGTCGCCGGTGCCATCCCGCTGATCCGCCCGCTGCGCGAGTCCCTCGCGGGCGACAAGGTCAACCGCGTCCTCGGGATCGTCAACGGCACCACCAACTTCATCCTCGACAAGATGGACTCGACGGGCGCCGGCTACCAGGAGGCCCTCGACGAGGCCACCGCCCTGGGGTACGCCGAGGCCGACCCGACCGCCGACGTCGAGGGCTTCGACGCCGCCGCCAAGGCCGCGATCCTGGCGGGCATCGCCTTCCACTCGCGGGTGCGCCTCGACGACGTCTACCGCGAGGGCATGACCGAGGTCACCGCCGCCGACTTCCGCTCGGCGAAGGAGATGGGCTGCACCATCAAGCTGCTCGCCATCTGCGAGCGGGCCGGGGACGGCCGGTCCGTCACCGCGCGTGTGCACCCCGCGATGATTCCGCTGAGCCACCCCCTCGCCTCCGTACGCGGCGCCTACAACGCGGTGTTCGTGGAGTCCGACGCCTCCGGGCAGCTCATGTTCTACGGCCCCGGGGCCGGCGGCGCGCCCACCGCCTCCGCCGTGCTCGGCGACCTCGTCGCCGTCTGCCGCAACCGGCTGAGCGGGTCGACCGGTCCGGGCGAGTCGGCGTACGCCGCGCTGCCCGTGTCGGGCATGGGCGACGTGGTGACGCGCTATCACATCAGCCTCGACGTGGCCGACAAACCGGGCGTTCTCGCCCAGGTCGCCACGGTGTTCTCCGAGCACGGAGTGTCGATCGATACGGTTCGGCAGCAAGGACGGCAGGACGGGGGCGGCGACGCGTCCCTCGTCGTCGTCACCCATCGCGCGTCCGACGCGTCCCTGAGCGGGACCGTCGAGGCGCTGCGCAAGCTCGACACCGTGCGGGGTGTCGCCAGCATCATGCGGGTTGAAGGAGAGTAACCAGCAATGACCCACCAGTGGCGCGGAATCATCGAGGAGTACCGGGACCGGCTGCCCGTCTCCGACACCACGCCGGTCGTGACGCTCCGCGAGGGCGGCACGCCCCTCGTGCCCGCGCAGGTGCTCTCCGAGCGCACGGGCTGCGAGGTCCACCTCAAGGTGGAGGGCGCGAACCCGACCGGGTCCTTCAAGGACCGGGGTATGACCATGGCCATCACCAAGGCCAAGGAGGAGGGCGCGCAGGCCGTCATCTGCGCCTCCACCGGCAACACCTCGGCCAGCGCCGCCGCGTACGCCGTGCGGGCCGGCATGGTTTCGGCCGTTCTCGTCCCGCAGGGCAAGATCGCGCTCGGCAAGATGGGCCAGGCGCTGGTGCACGGCGCCAAGATCCTCCAGGTCGACGGAAACTTCGACGACTGCCTCACCCTCGCCCGCGCGCTGAGCGAGAACTACCCTGTGGCGCTGGTGAATTCGGTCAATCCGGTGCGTATCGAGGGCCAGAAGACGGCCGCCTTCGAGATCGTCGACATGCTCGGCGACGCGCCCGACGTCCACGTCCTCCCGGTCGGCAACGCGGGCAACATCACGGCCTACTGGAAGGGCTACAAGGAGTACGCCGTCGACGGCGTGGCCACCCGCACACCCCGGATGTGGGGCTTCCAGGCGTCCGGCAGCGCCCCGATCGTGCGCGGCGAGATCGTCAAGGACCCCTCGACCATCGCCACCGCGATCCGCATCGGCAACCCGGCCTCCTGGCAGTACGCGCTGGCCGCGCGGGACGAGTCCGGCGGCTTCATCGACGAGGTGACGGACCGTGAGATCCTGCGCGCCTACCGGCTGTTGGCCGCTCAGGAGGGTGTCTTCGTCGAGCCCGCGTCGGCCGCGTCCGTGGCCGGTCTGCTGAAGGCGGCCGAGCAGGGCAAGGTCGACCCGGGCCAGCGCATCGTGTGCACGGTGACCGGAAACGGCCTCAAGGACCCCGACTGGGCCGTCGCCGGCGCCCCGCAGCCGGTCACCGTTCCGGTCGACGCCGTGGCCGCGGCCGAGCGCCTCGGTCTGGCCTGAGCGGGAACTCCCGCCCAGGGGTGCACAGGGGGCTTACGGCACGCATCGTGCGCCTCCTGTGCGCCCTATGTCGCCACAGAAGCTTCCTTCGATAGGCTGTAACTGAACCCGCCCGCCGCATATGCCTCCGCATGGAGCATGTGGACGGTGCCGCGCCGCCCGAGCGGCCCGAGGGTCTCCGCGTACGTACCCGATGTCGTATCGAACGTCTTCGACCATCACGCAGCTCTAAGGAGAGTCATCGAGAGATGGCCGGTCCTGCATTCCGCGCCGCAGCCGTAAGGGTGCGTGTCCCCGCCACCAGCGCCAACCTCGGCCCGGGCTTCGACGCCCTCGGCCTCTCGCTGGGGCTCTACGACGACGTGGTCGTCCGGGTGGCCGACACGGGGCTGCACATCGACATCGCGGGCGAGGGCAGCGAGACGCTGCCGCGTGATGAGAAGCACCTGCTCGTACGGTCCCTGCGCACCGCCTTCGACCTGCTCGGCGGGCAGCCGCGCGGCCTGGAGATCGTGTGCGCCAACCGCATTCCGCACGGCCGCGGCCTCGGCTCCTCCTCGGCCGCCATCTGCGCCGGCATCGTCGCCGCGCGCGCCGTGACCATAGGCGGGGAGCCGAAGCTCGACGACACGGCCCTGCTCGAGCTCGCCACCGAGATCGAGGGGCATCCCGACAACGTGGCGGCCTGTCTGCTCGGCGGTTTCACGCTCTCCTGGATGGAGGCGGGTGCCGCGCGTGCGATCAGGATGGACGCCGCCGATTCCATCGTTCCGGTGGTTTTCGTGCCCGGAAAGCCGGTCCTGACCGAGACCGCGCGCGGCCTGCTGCCGCGCACCGTGCCGCACGTCGATGCCGCCACCAACGCGGGCCGAGCGGCCCTGCTCGTCGAGGCCCTCACCCGGCGCCCCGAGCTGCTGCTGCCCGCCACCGAGGACCGTCTCCACCAGGAGTACCGCGCGCCCGCCATGCCCGAGAGCGCCGCGCTGGTGGAGCGACTGCGGGCCGACGGAGTCCCGGCAGTCATCTCCGGAGCCGGACCCACCGTGCTCGCGCTGGCCGACGCCGACAGTGCCGACAAGGTGGCCGATGTGGCAGGTGAGGGCTGGGCCGCGAACCGGCTCGAGCTCGATGCCGAGGGAGCGAGCGTGCTGCCGCTTGCGACCTGACACACGGTTGCCGGATTTCGAGAGGGGGAATGTTTGTTGGATCCGGTAGTGTTAATCTCAAGTCTGCACCCGACCCCACCATGGCGAGGTGCTTCGTGTCCCAGTCCGGGACAGACATTCTTCCGGGAGCCTCCCAAGCCGCACGGTGTTCCGTACGACGTACGCGGGCAGTACCTCGTACGCGAGCACTGAGCGACTTGCCGGGCACGCTCCGGAATCGGTGCGACCGAGCCACGTGACGCCGACACTGGGTGCCACGGCCACGGCTCCGGGAAGCGCCATCCCAAGATATTGCCTCCGCCACCTTTGGCGGACCACCGCCCCGGCACGGTCCAGACAGCAAGGACCGCAGCCGGAAGCACAACCGGTCGCCGAGCCAGACAGGCCGACGTCCGCTCCAGGGAAGGACCCTTCGTGAGCGACACCACCGATCTGATGGGCGCACGAGTCGAGGAGACTGCTGCCGCGCCCGCCACGGACGCCGCCGCGCCTGCCACCGGTGCAGGCTCCCGGCGACGCCGCGGTACCGGCCTCGACGGCATGGTGCTGGCCGAGCTGCAGCAGGTCGCATCCGGCCTCGGGATCAGGGGCACGGCGCGCATGCGCAAGAGCCAGCTGATCGAGGTCATCAAGGAGGCGCAGGCCGGGGGAGGTGCCGCCGCCCCGGCCAAGGCAGCCGAGGGCGCCGCCGAGACCAAGCCCAAGCGCCGCGCCACCTCCAGGTCCCGCACGGGTGACGAGGCCGCCGCCGAGAAGAAGGCGGCCGCCCCGGCCGAGAAGGCCGTCGCCCAGCAGCAGATCGAGATTCCCGGCCAGCCGGCCGGCGGCCCCTCCCGTGACGGGCAGGAGGACGCTCCCGGCGAGCGCCGCCGCCGTCGCGCCACCGCCGAGGCGGGCAGCCCCGAGACGGTCGCCGCCGAGGCGAAGAGCGAGCCGAAGGCCGAGACGCCCGCCGCGCAGAACGAGTCCAAGGGCCAGGGCCAGAACGACGCCAAGGGCGACGCCGGTGACGGCGAGGGCCGTGGCCGCCGCGACCGCCGTGACCGTGACCGCGGCCGTGACCGCGGCGACCGCGGTGACCGCCGTGGCAACAAGGGCGACGACCAGCAGGGCCAGGGCGGCCAGCGCGGTCAGCAGAACCAGCAGCAGGGCGGCGGCCGCCAGCAGCGCGACAACGGCCCGCAGGACGACGACGACTTCGAGGGCGGCCGCCGTGGCCGTCGCGGCCGCTACCGCGACCGTCGTGGCCGTCGCGGCCGTGACGACATGGCCGGCGAGCCGCAGATCACCGAGGACGACGTCCTGATCCCGGTCGCGGGCATCCTGGACATCCTCGACAACTACGCGTTCATCCGGACCTCCGGCTACCTGCCGGGCCCGAACGACGTGTACGTCTCGCTCGCCCAGGTCCGCAAGAACGGCCTGCGCAAGGGTGACCACATCACCGGCGCGGTCCGTCAGCCCAAGGAAGGCGAGCGGCGCGAGAAGTTCAACGCGCTCGTCCGCCTCGACTCCGTCAACGGCATGGCGCCCGAACACGGCCGCGGCCGCCCGGAGTTCAACAAGCTGACGCCGCTGTACCCGCAGGACCGCCTCCGCCTGGAGACGGACCCGGGCGTGCTGACGACCCGGATCATCGACCTCGTGTCGCCGATCGGCAAGGGCCAGCGCGGTCTGATCGTGGCCCCGCCGAAGACCGGCAAGACCATGATCATGCAGGCGATCGCCAACGCGATCACGCACAACAACCCCGAGTGCCACCTGATGGTCGTCCTGGTCGACGAGCGTCCGGAAGAGGTCACCGACATGCAGCGGTCGGTCAAGGGCGAGGTCATCTCCTCGACCTTCGACCGCCCGGCCGAGGACCACACCACGGTCGCCGAGCTCGCCATCGAGCGCGCCAAGCGCCTGGTGGAGCTGGGCCACGACGTGGTCGTGCTGCTCGACTCGATCACGCGTCTGGGCCGCGCCTACAACCTGGCGGCGCCGGCCTCCGGCCGCATCCTGTCCGGTGGTGTCGACTCGACCGCGCTGTACCCCCCGAAGCGCTTCTTCGGTGCGGCCCGCAACATCGAGGACGGCGGCTCGCTGACCATCCTCGCCACCGCGCTGGTGGACACCGGGTCCCGCATGGACGAGGTGATCTTCGAGGAGTTCAAGGGCACGGGCAACGCCGAGCTCAAGCTCGACCGCAAGCTCGCCGACAAGCGCATCTTCCCGGCGGTGGACGTCGACGCGTCCGGTACCCGTAAGGAAGAGATCCTGCTCGCCAGCGACGAGCTCGCCATCGTCTGGAAGCTGCGCCGGGTGCTGCACGCCCTCGACCAGCAGCAGGCGGTCGAACTGCTCCTCGACAAGATGAAGCAGACGAAGTCGAACGCCGAGTTCCTGATGCAGATCCAGAAGACGACGCCGACGCCCGGCAACGGCGACTGAGACACCGGTCCCAGGAGAGTTCCAAGAGTCTCCCAAGAAAGGCCTCCTTCCGTTCATTTCGGTGACGGGGGGAGGCCTTTCGGCGCTGATAGGGACGGGGCCGCACTCGCGCGCCCCTCCTGTCACTTTGTGCCCTGGGGGGAACACTCTTGTCCACACCCATGTCCGGACGTGGCCGTCACAGACGCCGGATACGTCTCGCCCTGCCCGTGGCCGCCGCCGGCATCGCCGCGGCCGTCGCCGCCGCCCTGCTGAGCTCGTCGGCGAACGCCGCGACCACCGTGCCGACGCCCAAGCTCAAGCCCGCGACCAGCTCCGTCCCGGCCGCCGAGCTGACGCGGCGCGTCAGCGGCGCGCTCGCCACCGACGGCACCGCGGGCGAGACGGTGCCGAAGACGTCCCTCGGCGCGAGCACGTCCACGAGCACGACCGGCTCCTCCGGCTCGACCACCTCCGGCTCCACCGTGAGCCCGTACGTCATCGGCGGCACCGACACCGCCATCACCTCGGCGCCCTGGATGGCGCAGCTCTGGTACTACGACGACCGGGGCACCACGGACGAGAGCGACGACATCGGCTTCTTCTGCGGCGGCACCGTCGTCGCGCCGACGAAGATCCTCACCGCCGCGCACTGCACCAAGGACGAGTCCGGCAAGACCTACAACTGGGCGGCGTACGGCGCCGTCGTCACCGGCACCTCGCAGCTGCCGACCACCGACAGCTCCGGCAACACCGACCTGCACGGCGGCACCGTCTCGCTGCCGCTCAGGCAGTGGACCCACCCGTCGTACAGCCCGACGACGATCAACAACGACATTGCCGTCCTCACCCTCGCGGCGCCGGTCAAGGCCACGCCGATCCGGATGACGACGTCCGGCGACACCGCCTCGTACGCGGGCGGCACCAGCGCCAAGCTCTACGGCTGGGGGCGCACCAGCTCCACCAGTCAGGACATCTCCGAGACGCTGAAGTCGGCCACGCTGACCATGCACGCCGACAGCACCTGCGCCGGCGTCTACGGCACGGACTACGTCAAGGGCCACATGGTCTGCGCCGGCTCGCAGAGCGGCACCGACAGCGGCACGAAGGCGGCCTGCAACGGCGACTCCGGCGGCCCGCTGGTGGTGAACAACCGCATCGTCGGCGTCGTCTCCTGGGGCGTGGTGGACTGTGTGAAGAAGGGCTACTACAGCGTCTTCTCCAAGGTCAGCACCTACATCGGCGCCGCCTACGCGAACGTCGACGACGCCAACCTCAGCTACACCGACGGCAAGGCCGACCTGTTCGTGCGCAGCTCCTCCACCAAGGAGGCGTTCGAGAAGGACTCCAAGGGCAGCTCCTTCGCCGCGCGCGTGTCCCTGGGCTCGTACGACGGCGTCAACCTCGTCCTGCAGACCGACCTGAACCGGGACGGCTACCAGGACCTCGTGCTGCGCCAGAGCTCCACCGGTGACGTGTACTGGCTGCACTACGTGCCCTCGACCGGCTCCTGGTCCAAGACCAGGATGTTCAGCGACTGGAAGACGCGCACCCGCATCGTCACCCCGGGCGACGTCACCGGCGACTACCTGCCCGACGTCCTGTCGGTCGACTCGGCCGGCACCCTGTGGATCTACCCGGGCAAGGGCAACGGCACCTTCTCCACCCGGGTGAAGGTCGGCACGGGCTGGAACCAGTACAACTCCCTGCGCGGCAAGGGGGACTTCACCGGCGACGGCAAGACCGACCTGCTCGCCCGCAAGAGCGGCAGCGACGACCTGTACCTGTACAAGGGCACCGGCAAGTCGGGCACGGGCGCCTTCTCGGCCCGTATCAAGGTGCGCTCGGCGTGGACGGGCTACAACGCCTTCGACGCGATCGGCGACATCAGCGGGGACGGCAAGGCCGACTTCCTGGCCCGCACGCCCGGCGGCACGCTCTACCTGTACAAGGGCACCGGTAAGGCCACGAGCGAGATCTTTGCCACAAGGGTCTCGGTCGGCACCGGTTTCCAGTCGTACGACCTCTTCGGCTGAAACCGCAGGTGAGCGCGGTACGGCTGTAAACGTACGTGACGCACTGTGTCCAGACGTCCACCGTTTGGGCACAGTGCGTTGTGCAACCCTTTCTCGGGTTTCTCCGTCTGACCGGATGGAGTGACGATGGTGCGGTACGACCCGTATCGACAGGCCTGTCCCTGACCTCAGGGGGTATCCGACCGGACGAGAACGAGGAGCACATGACCGCCGAGAGCACGCCGGACCCCGGCATACCGGGAGATCCCGGCACCAGCGGCCCGCGCAACAGCGCCAAGGGCCGACGCCGCAAGCCCCGCAGCAGGCGCCGCAAGGGCCTTCTGATCACGGCCTGGACCGCCGCGGGGATCGTGGTGCTGGGCGGCACCGGAGCCGGATACCTGTACTTCAAGCTCAACGGCAACATCAAGAGCATCGACATCGACTCGGCCCTCGGCACGTCCCGGCCGACGAAGGTCGACAACGGCTCCGAGAACATCCTCGTGCTCGGCTCGGACTCCCGTGCCGGCGGCAACAAGAAGCTCGGCGGCGGCGCCGACGACGGCAGCGCCCGCTCCGACACCGCGATGATCGTGCACGTGTACAAGGGCCACAAGCGGGCCAGCGTGGTCTCCATCCCGCGGGACACCATCATCGACCGCCCCGAGTGCACCGACACCGGCGGCGGCACCCATCCCGCCGCACAGGGCGTGATGTTCAACTCCGCCTATTCCACGGGCGGTGCGGCCTGCGCGGTGAAGACCGTGGAGTCCATCACCGACATCCGCATGGACCACTACCTCGAGGTCGACTTCAAGGGCTTCCAGAAGCTCATCGACGAGCTCGGCGGCGTCCCGATCACGACCACCAAGGCCATCGACGACCGCGAGAGCCACCTCCACCTCAAGGCCGGCACGCACACCCTCGACGGCGAGCAGGCACTCGGCCTGGTCCGCACCCGGCACGGCGTCGGCGACGGCTCCGACCTCGGCCGCATCCAGCTCCAGCAGGCCTTCGTCAAGGCACTGGTCGACCAGGTCAAGCACCTGGGCGTCTTCACCAGCCCGAAGAAGCTCTACGACCTCGCCGACACCGCCACCAAGACCGTGACCGCCGACTCCGACCTGGGGTCGGTGAACTCCCTGATGTCGTTCGCGAACGGCCTCAAGGGCATCGGCTCCTCGAAGATGACCATGGTCACCATGCCGGTGCGGTACGACCCGGCCAACCCCAACCGGGTCATCGTCGAGAAGAGCAAGGCCGAACAGGTCTGGACGGCCCTCAAGAACGACCGGGCCATCCCGAAGTCGGCCACCACCGGGACCGCCACGGGCGAGGCCAAGGGCGTCGTCAGCGCCGGCTGAGACCGTCCCGGAATAGAACAGGCGAACCCCCGGTTTTGGGGGATGGCCCCAGTCCTGGCAGACTGGTACGTCGGCCCCGGTTCACGTTTCCGTATCCCGCGGAGGCGACCCGGCGCCCTCCCGAAACTAGGAGACACCTTGAAGCGCGACATCCACCCCGAGTACGTCGAGACGCAGGTCAGCTGCACCTGTGGCGCGTCGTTCACCACCCGCAGCACGATCTCCAGCGGCACCATCCGCGCCGAGGTCTGCTCCGAGTGCCACCCGTTCTACACGGGCAAGCAGAAGATCCTCGACACCGGTGGCCGTGTGGCCCGCTTCGAGGCCCGCTTCGGCAAGGCTGTAGCCGGCTCCAAGAAGTAGCGGGCTCCCATTCGCCGGTCCACGGCCGCGCCCTTCACAGGCGCGCCGGGACCGGCGTTTTTGGTCGTCCGCCTTTCCTTCCTTTCCGCATTCAGGAGCCCAAGATGTTCGAGGCCGTCGAGGAACTCGTCGGTGAGCACGCCGATCTGGAGACGAAGCTCGCCGACCCGTCGGTCCACGCCGACCAGGCCAACGCGCGCAAGCTGAACAAGCGCTACGCCGAGCTCACCCCGATCGTCGCCACGTACCGCACCTGGAAGCAGACCGGCGACGACATCGACACCGCGCGCGAACTCGCCGCGGACGACCCGGACTTCGCCGCCGAGGTGAAGGAGCTGGAGAAGCAGCGCGAGGAGCTCACCGAGAAGCTGCGCCTGCTGCTGGTCCCGCGCGACCCCAGCGACGACAAGGACGTCATCCTCGAGATCAAGGCGGGCGCGGGCGGCGACGAGTCGGCGCTGTTCGCCGGCGACCTGCTGCGCATGTACCTGCGCTACGCCGAGCGTGTCGGCTGGAAGACCGAGATCATCGACGCCACCGAGTCCGAGCTGGGCGGTTACAAGGACGTCCAGGTCGCCGTGAAGACCAAGGGCGGCCAGGGCGCCACCGAGCCCGGGCATGGCGTCTGGGCGCGCCTGAAGTACGAGGGCGGCGTGCACCGGGTGCAGCGCGTGCCGGCGACCGAGTCGCAGGGCCGTATCCACACCTCGGCCGCGGGCGTCCTGGTCACCCCGGAGGCCGAGGAGGTCGACGTGGAGATCAACCCCAACGACCTCCGCATCGACGTCTACCGCTCCTCCGGACCCGGCGGCCAGTCCGTCAACACGACCGACTCCGCGGTGCGCATCACGCACATCCCGACCGGAGTGGTCGCCTCCTGCCAGAACGAGAAGAGCCAGCTGCAGAACAAGGAGCAGGCACTGCGTATCCTGCGCTCCAGGCTGCTCGCAGCGGCGCAGGAGGAGGCGGAGAGGGAGGCCGCCGACGCCCGCCGCAGCCAGGTCCGCACCGTCGACCGCTCCGAGAAGATCCGTACGTACAACTTCCCGGAGAATCGCATTTCGGACCACCGCGTGGGCTTCAAGGCGTACAACCTTGACCAGGTCCTGGACGGCGACCTCGACGCGGTGATCCAGGCCTGCGTCGACGCGGACTCGGCGGCGAAGCTGGCCGCCGCATAAAGGCCGTACGCACGACCCAGTACGACACGGAGGACTTGCGTGAACCTGCTGCTCGCAGAGGTGGCACAGGCCACCCAGCGGCTGGCCGACGCCGGCGTGCCCTCGCCGCGCAACGACGCGGAGGAGCTCGCCGCGTTCGTGCACGGCGTGAAGCGGGGCGAGCTGCACTCCGTGAAGAACGCGGACTTCGACGCCCGCTACTGGGAGGTCATCGCCCGGCGCGAGCAGCGTGAGCCGCTCCAGCACATCACCGGGCGGGCCTACTTCCGGTACCTCGAACTCCAGGTGGGGCCGGGCGTGTTCGTGCCGCGCCCGGAGACCGAGTCCGTGGTCGGGTGGGCCATAGACGCCGTACGGGCCATGGACGTCGTGGAGCCGTGCATCGTCGACCTGTGCACCGGCTCCGGCGCCATCGCGCTCGCCCTGGCCCAGGAGGTGCCGCGCTCGCGCGTGCACGCCGTGGAGCTCTCCGAGGACGCGCTCCAGTGGGCCCGCAAGAACGTGGCCGGCTCCAGGGTCGACCTGCGTCAGGGCAACGCCCTGGAGGCCTTCCGCGACCTCGACGGCCAGGTCGACCTGGTCGTCTCCAACCCGCCCTACATCCCGCTGACCGAGTGGGAGTACGTCGCTCCCGAGGCGCGGGACTACGATCCCGAACTCGCCCTGTTCTCGGGTGAGGACGGCCTCGAACTCATCCGCGGTCTGGAGCGGACCGCACACCGGCTGCTGCGCCCCGGCGGCGTCGTCGTCATCGAGCACGCCGACACCCAGGGCGGCCAGGTGCCGTGGATCTTCACCGAGGAGCGGGGCTGGGCCGACGCGGCCGACCACCCGGACCTCAACAACCGTCCGCGGTTCGCGACCGCCCGCAAGGCGCTGCCGTGACCGCCCCCCACACCTTTTCCCGGACGTACGTGTACGAGGAGGCCCGCTAGACATGGCTCGGCGATACGACACCAATGACGCGACCGACCGCACCACCGGTCTGCGCGAAGCCGCGTCCGCCGTCCGCCGTGGCGAGCTCGTGGTCCTCCCGACCGACACGGTGTACGGCATCGGCGCGGACGCGTTCTCCTCGGAGGCCGTCGGCGACCTGCTGGAGGCCAAGGGCCGGGGCCGCAACATGCCCTCCCCGGTGCTGATCGGCTCCCCGAACACGCTCCACGGTCTCGTCACGGACTTCTCCGAGATGGCCTGGGAGCTCGTCGACGCCTTCTGGCCGGGCGCGCTCACCATCGTCGCCAAGCACCAGCCCTCGCTCCAGTGGGACCTGGGCGAGACCCGGGGCACCGTCGCCGTGCGCATGCCGCTGCACCCGGTCGCCATCGAGCTGCTGACCGAGGTCGGCCCGATGGCCGTCTCCTCCGCCAACCTCACCGGGCACCCGTCGCCGGAGACCTGCGACGCCGCGCAGGACATGCTCGGCGACTCCGTCTCCGTCTACCTCGACGGCGGCCCGACGCCCGGCAACATCCCGTCCTCCATCGTGGACGTCACCGGCCCCGTGCCGGTGCTGCTGCGCGAGGGCGCGCTGTCGCCGGAGGAGCTGCGCAAGGTCGTACCCGACCTCGAGGTGGCCAATTGACAGCCCCTGACGCGGGGCGTGGCATAGGCAACGGGGAACGGGCGACGGAGATCACGACAACGTTTGTCGGGCTCCCACGCGACTGCTTCCGCATCCTCCACGTCAGCACCGGCAACGTGTGCCGCTCGCCCATCACCGAGCGGCTGACCCGCCATTTCGTGACGCAGCGGCTGGGCGTCCTGGGCGGTGCGCTGATCGTGGAGAGCGCGGGCACCTGGGGCCACGAGGGCGCGCCCATGGAGGCCAACGCGGAGCGGGTCCTCGCCGACTTCGGCGCGGACGCCTCCGGCTTCACCGGCCGTGAACTGCTCGACGAGCACGTCATCATGGCCGACCTCGTCCTGACGGCGACCCGCGACCACCGCGCCCAGGTCATCTCCATGGGCCACTCGGCGGGCCTGCGCACCTTCACCCTGAAGGAGTTCACCCGCCTGGTCCGGGCGATCGACCCCACGACGCTGCCCCCGCTGGAGGACGGCGTGGTCGCGCGCGCCCGCGCCCTGGTCCGCGCCGCCGCCGCTCTACGCGGGTGGCTCCTGGCCCCGACGGCCGAGGCGGACGAGGTATACGACCCCTACGGCGCCCCGCTGACGTTCTTCCGCTCCATCGGCGACGAGATACACCAGGCACTCGATCCCGTGGTGACGGCGCTGACCGGGCTGCCCGCAAGGATGTAAGTACCGCGCACCCCAGGTGTCCCGGGCCTACATTGGTCGTACGTCATCGTCGACGCCCGGAGCCCACCATGCCGGTCACCCATGCCCCTCAGACCGCCGACGTCCTGCGGCAGCAGGACCCCGAGCTGGCCGAGATCCTGCTCGGGGAGCTCGACCGGCAGTCGACGACGCTCCAGCTCGTGGCCGCCGAGAACTTCACCTCGCCGGCCGTCCTGGCCGCGCTCGGCTCGCCGCTCGCCAACAAGTACGCCGAGGGATATCCGGGCGCCCGGCACCACGGCGGCTGTGAGATCGTCGACATGGCCGAACGCGTGGCCGTGGCACGCGCGAAGGCCCTCTTCGGCGCCGAGCACGCCAACGTCCAGTCCCACTCGGGCTCCTCGGCCGTCCTCGCCGCCTACGCCGCCCTGCTGCGCCCCGGCGACACCGTCCTCGCCCTCGGCCTGCCCTACGGCGGACACCTCACGCACGGCTCGCCCGCCAACTTCTCCGGCCGCTGGTTCGACTTCGTCGGCTACGGCGTGGACGCCGAGACGGGGCTCATCGACTACGACCAGGTGCGGACGCTCGCGCTGACGCACCGCCCCAAGGCGATCGTGTGCGGCTCCATCGCCTACCCGCGGCACATCGACTACGCCCTCTTCCGCGAGGTCGCCGACGAGGTGGGCGCCTATCTGATCGCCGACGCGGCGCATCCCATCGGGCTCGTCGCCGGGGGAGCGGCGCCCAGCCCGGTGCCGTACGCCGACGTCGTGTGCGCCACCACGCACAAGGTGCTGCGCGGACCGCGCGGCGGCATGATCCTGTGCGGCACCGAGCTCGCGGAACGGGTGGACCGGGCCGTGTTCCCCTTCACCCAGGGCGGCGCGCAGATGCACACCATCGCCGCGAAGGCCGTCGCCTTCGGCGAGGCGGCAACCCCGGCCTTCGCCGCGTACACGCATCAGGTGGTCGCCAACGCGCGGGCGCTCGCGGCCCGGCTGGCCGAACAGGGTCTGGTCGTCACCACCGGCGGCACCGACACCCATCTGATCACCGCCGACCCGGCGCCCCTCGGCGTCGACGGACGCACCGCGCGCGGCCGGCTCGCCGCGGCCGGAATGGTGCTCGACTGCTGCGCGCTGCCGCACGGCGACGCCCGCGGCCTGCGGCTCGGCACGGCCGCGCTGACCACCCAGGGCATGGGAGAGGAGGAGATGGACCGGATCGCCGCCCTGCTCACGGAGGTGCTGCGCGGCGCGACCGACAGCCAGAAGGCGCGTGACGAGGTGCGCGAGCTGACCGGTAGATTTCAGCCGTACCCGGGGTGAGCGGGGGTACCAGCACCCCTGTACACCCGGGTGCAGTCTGCGTGCACAGGCACGCATGCAACCATCGTCGCTACCCGAAAGTCCTCACTCATATGCGTCCGTCGCTAGGGTGTGGGGCTGAGATGGCCAGCGAGACCTGTGGGGAAGCCTGTGCGTGAATACCTGCTGACGCTCTGCATCACGGCCGCGGTGACGTACCTGCTGACAGGCCCGGTACGGAAATTCGCGATCGTGGCCGGAGCCATGCCGGAGATCCGGGCCCGTGACGTGCACCGGGAACCCACTCCGCGCCTCGGCGGTATCGCCATGTTCTTCGGCCTGTGCGCGGGCCTGCTGGTCGCCGACCACCTGACCAACCTCAGCGAGGTCTTCGAGAAGTCGAACGAGCCGCGGGCGCTGCTCTCCGGAGCGGCGCTCATCTGGCTGATCGGCGTCCTGGACGACAAGTTCGAGATCGACGCCCTGATCAAGCTGGGCGGCCAGATGATCGCCGCCGGCGTCATGGTCATGCAGGGCCTGACGATCCTGTGGCTGCCCATCCCGGGCGTCGGCAGCGTGGCGCTCACCCAGTGGCAGGGCACCCTGCTGACGGTGGCGCTCGTCGTCATCACCATCAACGCCGTCAACTTCGTCGACGGCCTCGACGGCCTGGCCTCCGGCATGGTCTGCATCGCGGCCGCGGCGTTCTTCCTGTACGCCTACCGGATCTGGTACTCGTACGGCATCGAGGCCGCCGCCCCGGCGACGCTGTTCTCGGCGATCCTCATGGGCATGTGCATCGGCTTCCTGCCGCACAACATGCACCCCGCGCGGATCTTCATGGGCGACTCCGGCTCGATGCTGATCGGCCTGGTGCTGGCCGCGGGTGCGATCTCCATCACGGGGCAGGTCGACCCGGACGCGCTGAAGCTGTTCGTCGGGTCGGAGAAGGCGGCCGTGCACCAGACGGTGCCCGTCTACATCCCGCTGCTGCTGCCGCTGACGATCATCGCGGTGCCCACCGCGGACCTGGTGCTGGCCATCGTGCGCCGCACCTGGCGCGGTCAGTCGCCGTTCGCCGCCGACCGCGGCCATCTGCACCACCGGCTCCTGGAGATCGGCCACTCGCACAGCCGGGCGGTGCTGATCATGTACTTCTGGTCGGCGCTCATCGCGTTCGGCGCGCTCGCCTACTCGGTCAACTCGGCGTCGATGTGGATCGTCCTGGGCATCGTGATCCTCAGCGCGGTCGGCCTGGCCCTGCTCCTGCTGCCGCGCTTCACCCCCCGCGCCCCCAGCTGGGCCGAGCACTTCGTGCCGCCGCGCTACCGCCGCGGCGCCGTCACCGAACCGGCGCCCGCGCAGGACGCGGCCGCGGAGGAGCGCGCCCCGGTCGCGGCTGGTGTGGCGGGAGTCAACGGAGCGACTGCTGTGAGCGCCCGCCCGTCCCTCGTGGACCGGCGGAACGCCGGTACCTCCCGCTGACTTCGGCAAGGTAAGAATCTGACTAGAGCATTGCCAAGTCGTGGTGGAGTAAAGTCCCCCAATACCAGACAAACCCTCCCTGTTTTTGCACAGACGCGCGCTCTCACTCTCATGTGTGACAGCGGGCACACGATGTAGGTAAAGACCGCATCAAATAGTTTGTGATAGCGTTCACTACCAGTTGAGTGAAGCGCCGAAAGGCCTTGGCGGAACGGTCCTTTGGCCCGAAGCGCCCACACCTCCTCGCGTTAACCTCTGCACTGCACCGGGGCACCGATCGGTGACACCCGGTCACTACGTCTCGACCCCCACTTCCGTTGGAGCCGTCCGCATGCAGCCAAACGACGTCCGGATCCTCCGGGGAGCAGCGATCGTCGCCGCCCCCGTGGGCATCGTCGCCACCGTTGTCAGCGCGGTCGTCGCCGGTGAGAAGGGCCTGGTCGGCGGAGTGGTGGCCCTCGCGGTGGTCGCCGGGTTCTTCGGACTCGGCTCCGCCGCGCTGATGCGCCTCACGCAGGACAAGCCTCAGGTGGCGATGACGGCCGGACTGCTCGTCTACACCGTGCAGATGCTGCTGATCGGCATCTTCGTCATCGTCTTCAGCGACACCACGTTGTTCAACGGCCGGGCCTTCGCCCTCAGCCTGCTGGTCACCGCTCTGGCGTGGGTCGGTGGCCAGGTGAAGCAGAGTCTCACCAGCCGCATGCTCTACGTGGACCCCGTGCCGTCCGTGCCTGCCAAGGAGGCGGACCCGGTCGAGTCGGAGTCCCGTGATGCGGCGTAGGGGGCACGTAAAGGCGATACATGCCTATCTGCTATCGTCCGGAAGCGCTTCCGGTGGGGGTTCCTTCCGCTTCTCCGACAGGGCAGGACATCGCCTCCACGGCCGCCGGCGCACTTGGACCGAGAGCTGTGATCACAGCACGGAATCCGAGCGGCCGGGCCCTCGGCGGATGCGCCCCACGGACTGCGGCGGCACCGTCACACCACCACGTCCCCAGTGCCGATCAGCGGCCTCACCAGCCGCGCTGACACACAAGGTTGCCGTTACTTATGCGTCACGACGAAGGAGTCACGGGTGAGTGCCCACATGCTGCTCGCTGAAAGCGGCTGCCACATCAATGCTGACTGTGCCTTTCCCGCGCCGGGCCTCCACTCGTTCGACTTCAAGCCGATCTTCAGCGTCGGCAGCTTCGACTTCACGAAGCCGATGCTTCTGACGATCATCTGCATGCTCGTCATCGTCGGCTTCTTCTTCGCGGCGTTCCGCAAGCCGAAGCTGGTCCCCGGGAAGCTGCAGCTCGTCGGCGAGATCGGATACAACTTCGTCGCGCGCAGCATCGCCCTGGAAGTGATCGGCAAGAAGGGCAGCAAGTACGTCCCCTTCCTCACGTCGATCTTCTTCTTCGTGTGGATCATGAACGTGATGTCCATCATCCCGGTGGCACAGTTCCCGGCGACCTCGCGCTTCGCGTACCCGGTCGGCCTCGCGGCGCTGGTCTACGTCACCTACATGTTCCTCACGTTCAAGACGCACGGGTTCAAGGGCGGCGTCAAGAACCTGGTCTGGCTGGACGGCCTGCCCAAGCCGCTCATCCCGCTGATCGTCCTGCTGGAGTTCTTCTCGAACGTGATCCTGCGCCCGTTCACCCTCGCGGTGCGGCTGTGGGCCAACATGTTCGCCGGCCACATGCTGATCGTGATGTTCAGCGTGGCGACCTGGTACCTGCTCACTCCGTCGATCATGTCGGCCGTCGCCGGTGGCTCGTTCCTGCTGGCGCTCGCCATGACCACCCTGGAGGTACTGATCCAGTTCCTTCAGGCGTACATCTTCACGCTCCTCGCCTCGATCTACATCCAGGGAGCGCTCGAAGAGGGTCACTGACCCGTCTGCACCCCTCCCGCAACACCACCGCTGGGAAGCCCTCCCAACGGACCGCATCGCACACATCACAAAAGGAAGACAGGGAAATGTCTGCCGAGCTCGTTAACCTTGCTGCCTCCACCGTCGCGGGTCGTATGGGCGCGATCGCCTACGGTCTTGCCGCCATCGGCCCCGGCGTCGGCATCGGTCTGGTCTTCGGTCACTCCATCGAGGCCATGGCCCGTCAGCCCGAGGCCATGCCGATCATCCGCACCAACATGTTCCTGGGCTTCGCGCTCTGCGAGGTTCTGGCGCTGCTCGGCCTGGTCGTTCCCTTCGTCTTCAGCAGCTGACGACCAGTAGCCACTCTCGACGAAAGGTTCAGACATGATGGCCTTCCTGGCTGAGGCGGGGGCTGAGAATCCTCTCATCCCCGAAACAGCGGAATTGATCGTCGGCCTGATCTGCTTCTTCATCGTCTTCGGCGTCCTCGGCAAGAAGCTCCTGCCCAACATCCAGAAGACCCTGGAAGAGCGGCACGACGCGATCGAGGGCGGCCTGGAGCGCGCGGCGGAGGCGCAGGCCGAAGCCACGCAGATCCTCGAGCAGTACCGGGCCCAGCTCGCCGAAGCCAGGCACGAGGCCGCACGCCTGCGCCAGGAGGCGACCGAGCAGGGCGCCACGATCATCCAGGAGATGAGGGCGGAAGGTCAGCGGCAGCGCGAGGAGATCATCGCCGCCGGTCACGCCCAGATCGAGGCGGACCGCAAGGCCGTGGTCACCGCGCTCCGCCAGGACGTGGGCAAGCTCGCCACCGAGCTGGCCGGCAAGCTGGTCGGTGAGTCCCTCGAGGACCACGCCCGCCAGAGCCGTACGGTCGACCGCTTCCTCGACGGGCTCGAGGAGAGCGCGGCGAAGGCCGAGGCCACGCCATGAACGGAGCGAGCCGCGAAGCGCACGCAGCCGCGCGTGAGCGTCTCGAGGCGCTGACCGACTCCTCGTCGGTCGACGCCGGGCAGCTCGCCGAGCAGCTGGCGGCCGTCACCGACTTCCTCGACCGCGAGGTCACGCTGCGTCGGGTCCTCACCGACCCGGTGCAGTCCGGTGAGGCCAGGGCCGAGCTCGCGGGACGCCTGCTGACCGGCCGCGTCGACGGCTCCGCCCTCGACCTGGTCACCGGCATGGTCCGCTCGCGCTGGTCGCGTTCGCGCGACCTCGTCGACTCGGTGGAGGAGCTTGCGGCCACCGCCGACCTGACGGCGGCTCAGCAGGCGAACCAGCTCGACGACGTCGAGGACGAGGTGTTCCGGTTCGGCCGGATCGTCCAGTCCAGTGCCGCGCTGCGCGCCGCGCTGACCGACCGGGCGGCCCCGGCCGAGGCCAAGAGCGAGCTGCTGAGCAGTCTGCTCGGCGGCCGGGCCAACCCGGTCACGGAGCGACTGGTCGTGCGCCTTGTGACACGGCCGCGGGGACGTAGCCTGGAGGCAGGCCTCGAGGCCCTGTCCCGGCTCGCCGCGGCACGCAGGGACAGGGCGGTGGCCGTCGTCACCTCGGCGGTGCCGCTCACGGACGGACAGAAGCAGCGTCTCGGCGCTGCGCTGGCGAAGCTGTACGGACGCCAGATGCATCTGAACCTGGACGTGGACCCCACGGTCCTCGGCGGGATCTCCGTACGGGTCGGTGAAGAAGTCATCGACGGCACGATCGCGGAGCGCCTCGCAGAGGCGTCGCGACGGGTTGCCGGCTGACGGCCACCCGGCCAACAAGAAGAACAGCGGCCCGGTTGGGTCGTGCAGAAATTGCAGAAGATTGCTGGGGGCCCGCGGCACAGCCGCTGAGGGAAACAGCCCCAGACCCCCAAAGACTTCGGGCCCAACAAGGAGAGCAGGGAACCCAGATGGCGGAGCTCACGATCCGGCCGGAGGAGATCCGGGACGCGCTGGAGAACTTCGTCCAGTCGTACAAGCCGGACGCGGCCTCGCGCGAGGAGGTCGGTACGGTCACCCTTGCCGGCGACGGCATCGCGAAGGTCGAGGGCCTGCCCTCGGCCATGGCCAACGAACTGCTGAAGTTCGAGGACGGCACCCTCGGTCTTGCGCTGAACCTGGAAGAGCGCGAGATCGGTGCGGTCGTGCTCGGCGAGTTCAGCGGCATCGAGGAGGGCCAGCCGGTGCAGCGCACCGGTGAGGTGCTGTCGGTCGCCGTGGGCGAGGGCTACCTCGGCCGCGTCGTCGACCCGCTCGGCAACCCGATCGACGGTCTCGGCGAGATCGAGACCAGCGGTCGTCGCGCCCTCGAGCTGCAGGCCCCCACGGTCATGCAGCGCAAGTCGGTGCACGAGCCGATGGAGACGGGTTACAAGGCCGTCGACGCGATGACCCCGATCGGCCGCGGCCAGCGCCAGCTGGTCATCGGTGACCGTCAGACCGGCAAGACCGCCCTGGCCGTCGACACGATCATCAACCAGCGCGACAACTGGCGTACCGGCGACCCGTCGAAGCAGGTCCGCTGCATCTACGTCGCCATCGGTCAGAAGGGTTCCACGATCGCCTCCGTGCGTGGCTCCCTCGAAGAGGCCGGCGCCCTGGAGTACACGACCATCGTCGCCGCCCCGGCGTCCGACCCGGCCGGCTTCAAGTACCTGGCGCCGTACACCGGTTCGGCCATCGGCCAGCAGTGGATGTACGAGGGCAAGCACGTCCTCATCATCTTCGACGACCTGTCGAAGCAGGCCGACGCCTACCGCGCCGTGTCCCTGCTGCTGCGCCGCCCGCCGGGCCGTGAGGCCTACCCCGGTGACGTCTTCTACCTGCACTCCCGCCTGCTGGAGCGCTGCGCGAAGCTCTCCGACGAGATGGGCGCGGGCTCGATGACCGGTCTGCCGATCGTCGAGACCAAGGCCAACGACGTGTCGGCGTTCATCCCGACCAACGTCATCTCCATCACCGACGGCCAGTGCTTCCTGGAGTCCGACCTGTTCAACGCCGGCCAGCGCCCGGCCCTGAACGTCGGTATCTCGGTCTCCCGTGTCGGTGGTTCCGCCCAGCACAAGGCGATCCGCCAGGTCTCCGGCCGACTCCGTGTCGACCTCGCCCAGTTCCGTGAGCTGGAGGCGTTCGCCGCCTTCGGTTCCGACCTGGACGCCGCGTCGAAGGCCCAGCTGGAGCGCGGTCAGCGCATGGTCGAGCTGCTCAAGCAGCCGCAGTACCAGCCGATGGCCACCGAGGACCAGGTCATCTCCATCTGGGCCGGCACCACCGGCAAGATGGACGACGTCCCGGTCGCCGACATCCGCCGCTTCGAGAAGGAGCTGCTCGAGTACCTGCACCGCAAGGAGCAGGGCCTCATGACCTCCATCAAGGAGGGCGGCAAGATGTCGGACGACACCCTGCAGGCCATGGCCGACGCGGTCGCGGAGTTCAAGAAGCAGTTCGAGACCGCCGACGGCAAGCTGCTCGGCGAGGACGCTCCGGCCGCTGCCGCCAAGTGACGTAAGGAAGGGACCTGACTCATGGGAGCCCAGCTCCGGGTCTACAAGCGTCGCATCCGATCCGTCACCGCGACCAAGAAGATCACCAAGGCGATGGAGATGATCGCCGCCTCGCGCGTCGTCAAGGCGCAGCGCAAGGTGGCGGCCTCCACTCCTTACGCGACCGAGCTCACCCGCGCGGTCACGGCCGTCGGTACCGGTTCGAACACCAAGCACCCGCTGACCACCGAGGTGGAGTCGGCGGCCCGTGCCGCGGTGCTGCTCCTCACGAGCGACCGTGGTCTGGCCGGTGCCTTCAACTCGAACGCCATCAAGGCGGCGGAGCGGCTGACCGCGCGTCTCGAGGCGGAGGGCAAGGAGGTCGACACGTACATCGTCGGCCGCCGCGGCATCGCCCACTACAACTTCCGCGAGCGCACGATCGCGCACACGTGGACCGGTTTCACGGACGAGCCCTCGTACGCGGACGCGAAGCAGATCGCGGGGCCGCTCATCGACGCCATAGAGAAGGACACGGCGGACGGCGGGGTGGACGAACTCCACATCGTCTACACCGAGTTCGTCTCGATGATGACGCAGACGGCGGTCGACGGCAGGCTGCTGCCGCTCCGTCTCGAGGACGTGGCCACCGAGTCGTCGGCGGCCACCGGCACGGACGCGCCCGCCAAGGGCCAGGTCCGTCCGCTGTACGAGTTCGAACCGTCGGCGGAGGACGTCCTCGACGCCCTGCTGCCGCGCTACGTCGAGAGCCGTATCTACAACGCGCTGCTCCAGTCGGCTGCCTCCAAGCACGCCGCCACCCGCCGCGCGATGAAGTCGGCCACCGACAACGCGGGCGAGCTGATCAACACGCTCTCCCGCCTTGCCAACGCGGCCCGACAGGCCGAAATCACCCAGGAGATCAGCGAGATCGTCGGTGGCGCGAGCGCCCTGGCCGACGCGACCGCGGGGAGTGACAAGTAATGACGACCACTGTTGAGACGGCCGTTGCCACGGGCCGCGTCGCCCGGGTGATCGGCCCGGTCGTCGACGTGGAGTTCCCCGTCGACGCGATGCCGGAGATCTACAACGCGCTGCACGTCGAGGTGGCCGACCCGGCCAACGCCGGCGAGAAGAAGACGCTGACCCTCGAGGTCGCCCAGCACCTGGGTGAGGGTCTCGTCCGCACCATCTCGATGCAGCCCACCGACGGTCTGGTCCGCCAGGCCACGGTGACCGACACGGGCTCGGGCATCAGCGTCCCGGTCGGCGACTTCACCAAGGGCAAGGTGTTCAACACCCTCGGTGAGGTGCTGAACGTCGACGAGTCCTACGAGGGCGAGCGGTGGTCCATCCACCGCAAGGCCCCGGCGTTCGACCAGCTCGAGTCGAAGACCGAGATGTTCGAGACGGGCCTGAAGGTCGTCGACCTTCTCACCCCGTACGTCAAGGGCGGCAAGATCGGTCTGTTCGGTGGTGCCGGTGTCGGCAAGACCGTGCTGATCCAGGAAATGATCATGCGTGTCGCCAACCTCCACGAGGGCGTCTCCGTCTTCGCGGGCGTCGGCGAGCGCACCCGTGAGGGCAACGACCTCATCGCGGAGATGGAAGAGTCCGGCGTTCTGGACAAGACCGCGCTGGTCTTCGGCCAGATGGACGAGCCCCCGGGCACGCGTCTGCGCGTCGCGCTGGCCGGCCTGACCATGGCCGAGTACTTCCGTGACGTCCAGAAGCAGGACGTGCTGTTCTTCATCGACAACATCTTCCGCTTCACGCAGGCCGGTTCCGAGGTCTCCACGCTGCTCGGCCGTATGCCGTCCGCGGTGGGTTACCAGCCGAACCTGGCCGACGAGATGGGTCAGCTGCAGGAGCGCATCACCTCGACGCGTGGTCACTCGATCACCTCGATGCAGGCGATCTACGTCCCCGCGGACGACCTGACCGACCCGGCCCCGGCCACCACGTTCGCCCACCTCGACGCGACGACGGTTCTCTCCCGTCCGATCTCCGAGAAGGGCATCTACCCGGCCGTGGACCCGCTGGACTCCACGTCCCGCATCCTGGACCCGCGCTACATCGCGCAGGACCACTACGACGCGGCCATGCGCGTCAAGACGATCCTGCAGAAGTACAAGGACCTCCAGGACATCATCGCGATCCTCGGTATCGACGAGCTCGGCGAGGAGGACAAGCTCGTCGTCCACCGTGCCCGTCGTGTGGAGCGCTTCCTGTCCCAGAACACCCACGCCGCCAAGCAGTTCACCGGCGTCGACGGGTCGGACGTTCCGCTGGACGAGTCGATCGCCGCGTTCAACGCGATCTGCGACGGCGACTACGACCACTTCCCCGAGCAGGCGTTCTTCATGTGCGGTGGCCTGGAGGACCTCAAGGCCAACGCCAAGGAGCTGGGCGTCTCCTGACCCCGGTGCTCGTGGCGTGAGGGGGCGGGCGCGTCCCGCCCCCTCTGCCACGCCTACTAGACTTGTAACCAACACCCGGCGAGATGGCCGGGTGGTGACCCGAGGAGCCACCCTTGGCTGCTGAGCTGCACGTCGAGCTGGTCGCTGCCGACCGCCAGGTCTGGTCCGGTGAGGCCCGCCTGGTCGTCGCTCGCACCGCGTCCGGCGACATCGGCGTCATGCCCGGTCACCAGCCGCTGCTCAGCGTGCTGGAGTCGGGCCCGGTGACCATCCGCACGAGCGATGGTGGAACGGTTGTCGCCGCGGTGCACGGCGGTTTCATCTCGTTCGCGGACAACAAGCTGTCGCTGCTGGCGGAGATCGCCGAGCTCGCGGACGAGATCGACGTCCAGCGCGCGGAGCGGGCGCTGGATCGCGCCAAGTCGGACGCCGACGCTTCCGCCGAGCGTCGTGCGGACGTACGACTGCGTGCGGCGACGACGAGCTGAACCCGCGCGGAGCGTGATGACGTCACTCAGCCGCGGTCGGAACCGGAGCAATCCGGAGCCGACCGCGGCTGAGGCAGATCTGGATGTTTTTTCCGTTCCGTTACCTGTTTTCGGTACCTAGGAGACGAGGAGGTCGGTGTCGATGGTCCTCGCTCTGACTGTGTGCGGAATCGTCGTGGCCCTGGTGGTGCTGGGGCTGTTCGTCTTCGGCCTGCGCCGCAGACTCATCCAGCGCTCCGGCGGCACCTTCGACTGTTCGCTGCGATGGGGTGTCCAGGAGAAGGCCGACACCAGCGGCAAGGGCTGGAGCTACGGCGTCGCCCGCTACAACGGCGACCGCATCGAGTGGTACCGCGTCTTCTCCTACGCCTACCGGCCGCGGCGCACCCTGGAGCGCGCCGCGATCGAGGTCGCGGGCCGCCGTCTTCCGGAAGGTGAGGAGGAGCTGGCGCTCCTCTCCGACGCCGTCGTCCTCACCTGCCTGCACCGTGGCACCCGTCTCGAACTCGCCATGAGCGAGGACGCGCTGACCGGCTTCCTCGCCTGGCTCGAGGCGGCCCCGCCCGGTCAGCGCGTCAACGTCGCCTGACACACCGGATTCGGGCTCTCCCCCTGACCGGCCACGGCGGTGCCGGGCCCTGGGCTCAGACTCACCGTGACGTGCAGCGGCAGGGCGGCCAGCACGGCCGCGAGGGCCGTCCCGGTGAACACCCCCGCAGCCATGGTCCTGTTGGGCCTGTCGGTCCTCCGCCTCGTCTGGTTCCCCCGTGACATCTCATCCCCCTGGTCGTGCACTTCCACTTGCTGGCTGAGGTGTACATCTTTCACGGTCGGCAGGCGTCCTCCACCTGCCGTTCGGACCCGCCGCGAGGGGCCGAATGTCCCCCCACAGTGCACGCGGGGGGCGTGCGGGGCGCGCAAAAAGGTCCGCCGCGGACGGCTCGTGGCCGTCCGCGGCGGAGGTGTGACGCGGTGAGGATCAGCTCAGACCGCTGCTGATGGCGCTCACCAGCTCGCCGTTGCTGGTGTCACCGCTGAACTCCCAGAAGAACGCGCCGCCGAGGCCCTGGGTCTTGGCCCAGCTCATCTTTCCGGCGATGGTCGACGGGGTGTCGTAGGACCACCAGTTGCTGCCGCAGTGCGCGTAGGCCGTTCCCGCGACCGTGCCGGTCGCCGGGCAGGACGTCTTGAGGACCTTGTAGTCCTCGATGCCCTGCTCGTAGGTGCCGGCGGCCGGGCCCGTGGCCGTGCCGCCCGGGGCGTCCTGCGTCACGCCGGTCCAGCCGCGGCCGTAGAAGCCGATGCCGATGAGCAGCTTCTTCGCGGGGACGCCGATCGCCTTGAACTTGGCCATCGCGTCGGCCGTGGTGAAGCCGGCCTTCGGGATGCCGGAGTACGAGGTGAGCGGGGAGTGCGGGGCGGTGGGGCCCTGCGCGTCCCAGGCGCCGAAGAAGTCGTACGTCATCACGTTGTACCAGTCGACGTACTGGGCGGCGCCCGCGTAGTCCGCGGCCTCGATCTTGCCGCCGGCCGAGCCGTCGGCCGTGGTGGCCGCCGTGACCAGGTTGTTCGAGCCGAACTTGGCGCGCAGCGCCTGCATCAGGTTCTTGTAGGCCGCCGCACCGCTGGTGTCGCAGCTCAGGCCGCAGGCGTTCGGGTACTCCCAGTCGATGTCGATGCCGTCGAAGACGTCGGCCCAGCGCGGGTCCTCGACCAGGTTGTAGCAGGACTGCGCGAACGCGGTCGGGTTGGCCGCGGCCTGGGCGAAGCCGCCGGACCAGGTCCAGCCGCCGAAGGACCACAGCACCTTGATGTTCGGGTACTTGGCCTTCAGCTCGCGCAGCTGGTTGAAGTTGCCGCGCAGCGGCTGGTCCCAGGTGTCCGCGACGCCGCTCACCGACTGGTCGGCGGTGAACGCCTTGTCGTAGTCGGCGTAGGAGTCGCCGATGGCGCACTGGCCGTTGGTGACGTTGCCGAAGGCGTAGTTGATGTGCGTGATCTTCGCGGCCGAGCCGGACGTCACCAGGTTCTTGACGTTGTAGTTGCGGCCGTAGATGCCCCACTCGGTGAAGTAGCCGAGCTTGACCGTGTCGCCGGTGGCCGGGGGCGGGTCGGTGGTGCCGCCGGTGGTGTGCACGGCGACCGCGCCGCTGACCGGTCCGGTCTGGTCGGCGGTGTCACGGGCCTGGACGGTGTAGGAGTAGTCGGTGCCGGCGGTGAGGCCGGTGTCCGTGTACGACGTCGTGGTGACCGTCGAGACCTTCTTGCCGTCGCGCAGGACGTCGTAGTTCTTGACGCCCTTGTCGTCGGTGGCCGCGCTCCAGGAGAGCTTCACCGAGGTGTCGGTGACGGAGGAGGCGGTGGGGGTGCCCGGCGCGGAGGGCGCCGCGTCGCCGGGGACCGTGGTGCCGTCGCAACTGTCGCCGTTCAGCTTGCAGTTGGACGGGGAGCCGGAGCCCGCGCCGTTGAAACCGAAGGAGACGGAGGCGCCCGGGGCCAGGGTGCCGTTGTAGGACTTGTTCTTGGCGGTCCAGTGGGTGCCGGAGTTCGTGACGTCCGCGTCCCACGCGGAGGTGACGGAGGTGCCGGAGGGGAAGTCCCACTCGACGGTCCAGGAACTGATGCTGCTGGAGCCGGTGTTCTTCACGGTCCACTGGCCGCCGAAGCCGGTTCCCCAGTCCTGGGTCTTGGTGTACGTGGCGGTGGCGTTCGTCGCGGCCTGGGCGGGGCTCGCGAGGCCGACCAGACCGGCCAGGGGGAGCAACAGGGTCGCGAACCCTGCCGCGGCTCTGTGTCTGAAGCGCATGCTGCGCCTCCCTCGTCTAAGGGGATGAGGGCGCGACTGAGCCTTCGCACCCACGGTGCCGCGAGAATAGAAAGGTCTGGACCACCGGTCAATAGGTCTGTACCACTGGGACGACCGATCGCGTCAGATCCCCAACTCCTGCGCCAGCACCGCCGCTTGGACCCGGCTGCGCAGCTCCAGCTTGCCCAGGAGGCGGCTGACGTGCGTCTTCACCGTCGCCTCCGCCATGTCCAGCCGGTCCGCGATGGCCGCGTTGGACATCCCCTCGCCGAGACAGGACAGCACCTCGCGCTCGCGCCGGGTCAGGGAGTCGAGCACGGCCGGGTCGGCCGCCGGTGAGCGCACCGGCCGGGCGGCGAACTCGGCGATCAGGCGCCGGGTGACGGCCGGCGCGATCAGGCCCTCCCCGCGGGCGACCGTGCGCACCGCCTCCAGCAGATCCTTCGCCTCGGTGTTCTTCAGCAGGAAGCCGGCCGCTCCCGCGCGCAGCGCGCCGAACACGTACGCGTCGAGGTCGAAGGTGGTCAGCACCAGGACGTCCGCGAGGTGTTCCGCGACCACCTGCCGGGTCGCCGACACCCCGTCCAGGCGCGGCATCTGAACATCCATCAGGACCAGGTCGGGGCGCAGCTCCCGGGACAGCGCCACCGCCTGCTCGCCGTCGGCCGCCTCACCGACCACCTCGATGTCCGGTGCGCTGCGCAGGATCAGGACGAGCCCCGCACGGACGGCGGACTGGTCCTCGGCGACCAGGACACGGATCATTCGGGGGCTCCTTCGGTCACGGGAAGCGTGGCGTGCACGGTCCACAGCGCGCCCTCGGGACCGGCCTCGAAGGTGCCGCCCAGCAGCGTGACCCGCTCGCGCATCCCGACCAGACCGGCGCCGGAGCCGGGGGCGCGTGGCGCGTCCCGGTGGCCGTAGGGGCTGGTCACCCGGATGTCGAGGGCGCCGTCCCGCTGGGCGAGGGCGACGGTGATCCGGCCGGGGCGGGCGTGCTTGAGCGCGTTGGTCAGGGACTCCTGGACGATGCGGTAGGCGGCGAGTTCGACCGGCACGGGGACCGCGCAGGCGCCGGTGTCGAGGGTGACGTCGAGGCCGTTGGCGCGGGCGCCGTCGACGAGGGCGGGCAGTCCGTCGAGGGTCGGGGTGGCCGCGGGCGCGTGGTCGTCGCCGCCCTCCCGCAGGATGCCGATCAGCCGGCGCATCTCGGCGAGCCCCTCCACGCTGTTCTCGCGGATGACGCCGAGGGCGTCCCGGGAGGTACCCGGATCGTCGAGGGACAGCGCGGCCGTGGAGTGGATGGCGATCGCGGACAGGTGGTTGGCGACCATGTCGTGCAACTCCCGTGCCACCCGAGCCCGTTCGGCGACGACGGCCTGGCTGCGGTCCATCTCGGCCAGCAGCGCGGTCTGTTCGGCGCGCAGCCGGGCCGCCTCGGCGGTGTCGCGGTGGTTGCGCACCACCCAGCCGGTCGCCGCGGGCACCAGGCTGACCAGGCCGACGCCCGCCCCGATCAGCAGCGCCTGCGGTACGCGCCAGGCCACGTAGGGGACGACGGTGCCGACCACCGTGAGGAGCCCGGTGATCCACGGCAGGCGGTGGGCGGAGGCGGGGGTGCCGTACAGGACGGCCGCGTAGACCAGATCGGTGAACATCACCACGGTGGCGAGGTTGCCCAGGGTGAAGAGGTCCGCCGTGATCGCCGCCGTGCCGATGAACAGGGCGGTGCGCGGGCGGGTGCGGCGCAGCAGCTCGCAGCCCGCGGTGACGCACAGCGGCACGAGGACCGCCCAGCGCGTGTCGACCACCGCCATCGGGTCGTCGATCGTACGGCTGAAGAGGCCGACCCCCCACAGCAGCAGCCCGCCGAGCAGTCCGCCCAGGGCGATGCGCACGTCGTCGCGGTGCGGGCGGGGGAGTCGCGGGGCCATGTCCCCATCCAACACGGCGCACGGGCCGCCCGCCTGATTCCCGGGAACGGTCCCGAACTGCATCTTTCGATGTACCGCGGCCTCCTCACCGCCGACGACGAAACCGGCCGAAACCGCCGGGAGCCTGGAAGCGTGACCGAACCCGCCGTGAGGAGCGAACCGTGATCGTCGCGCTGATCGTCGCCTGCGAGGTCGGCTTCTGGGTGCTGCTGGCGGCCGGCCTCGCCGTCCGCTACCTGCTGCGCCGGCGCCGCACGAGTGTGGTGCTGCTGCTGTGCGAACCGGTCCTCGAACTGGTCCTGTTCGCGGCCACGGCCGTCGACCTGAGGAACGGCGCGAAGCCGGGCTGGGAGCACGGCCTCGCCGCCCTCTACATCGGCTTCACCGTCGCCTACGGCCACTTCACCGTCAGCCGGCTCGACGCCCACGCCGCCCACCGGCTCGCGGGCGGGCCCAGGCCGCCCACACGCCCTCGGTACGGGACGGCGCGGGCCCGGTACGAGGGCCGGCTGTGGCTGCGCACCGTCCTCGCCGCGGCCGTCGCCTGCGCCCTGCTGCAAGGCGCCGTCTGGTACGTAGGCGACGGCGACACCTCCTCGCTGCGCGCCTTCCAGTGGGTGGCACTGAGGGCCGCGGGCATCCACGGGCTGATCGCGCTGACGTATCTGATCTGGCCGAAGAAGGCCCCGGCCGAGGCCGCCGGACGGGCCGGGCAGGAGGGCCGTACCCTGACCGGGCGGTGAGGGGAGAGGGCGCATGGGAGAGACCGGCAGTCCCGGAGCGGTCCTGGTCGTGGACGACGACCCGGCCATCCGGCGTTCGCTGGAGCGCGGGCTGCGGCTCAGCGGCTTCCGGGTGCGGACGGCGGACGGCGGCCGCGAGGCGCTCGCGGTGATCGGGCAGACACCGCCGGACGTCCTCGTCCTGGACGTGTCGATGCCGGACATGAGCGGCATCGAGGTGTGCGAACGGCTCCGCGGCGACGGCCAGGACCTCCCGGTGCTGATGCTCTCCGCGCTCGACGAGACCGCCGACCGCATCGCCGGGCTCCAGGCGGGCGGCGACGACTACCTGGTCAAGCCGTTCGCGCTGCAGGAACTGGTGCTGCGCCTGCACGCGCTGCTGCGCCGCCGCCCGCCCGCCGGCGAGGTGCTGCGGGTCGCCGGCCTGGTCGTCGACCCCGCGGCCCGCACCGCCGAGCGGGACGGCCGGCCGCTGGAGCTGACCCGGCGCGAGTTCGAACTCCTCGAGGTCCTCGCCCGCAACGCCGGGCTGGTCCTCACCCGCGACCAGCTCTTGGAACGGGTGTGGGGCTACGACTTCGACGTGCGCACCGACGCCGTCGACACCTTCGTCAGCTATCTGCGGCGCAAGCTGGAGGCCGGCGGACGGCCCCGGCTCGTGCACACCGTGCGCGGCGTCGGCTTCGTGCTGCGGGACGAGCCGTGAGGCTGTCCACCCGCATCGGGATCGCCGTCGGCGTCACCGTGCCGCTGCTGGTGCTGGCCTCCGGCTGGCTGCTGCTCCGGCTGGTCGACCGCGATCTGCACAGCGCCGAGGACGACCATCTGCAGGCCCGCGCCGCCGCCGTGGCCCCGGACGCCCGCGCCCTGCTGCGGGCCAGCGCGAACGGCCGGCCCAAGGCGGCCGACACCCGCGAACGGCAGCTCTACACCGCCGCCCTCGACGTCGGCGTACGTGTGGTCGGCCCGGACGGCACCTTCAGCGGCGGCCCGCAGCCGGACGCCTCGGTGCCGCTCCCGGCGCGCCGGAACACCCCGGTCACGGTCCGGGACGGCGCCACCAGCTGGCGCGCGCTGTCCGTGCCGGTCAGGACGGGCCGCGGCCCCGGGACCCTGTGGGTCTTCTCGCCCAACGCCGCCGACCAGGCCCAACTCCGGCTCGTACGGCGGCGGGTGGCGTGGACGACCCTGCTGGCCGTGCCGCTGTCCGGGCTGCTCGCCTGGGGCATCGCCACCGGGGCGAGCGGCCCCCTGCGCCGCCTCGGCCGCCGTACCGCCGGACTCGACCCGCGCATCAGCAGCGCCCGGCTGCACCACGAGCGGACCGGGGTGACCGAGGTCGACGAGCTGGCGGCGACCCTCCAGAAGGCCCTCGCCCGCTACGACGAGCAGGCCGCCCGCACCGCCGAGGCCCTGGACACCGCTCGCTCCTTCTCCGCGGCCGCCTCCCACGAACTGCGCACCCCGCTGATGAGCATGGGCACCAACCTCGACATCCTCGCCGCCCATCCCGACCTGCCTGAGCCGGACCGCGCCGAGGTCCTGGCCGATCTGCGCGGCGAGCACGCCCGGCTGCTGAACCTGCTGGTGATGCTGCGCGAACTGGGCCGCGGCGACCTGGTCGAGGCGGAGGCCTTCCGGACCGTGGACCTCGCCGAGACCGCGGACGCCGCGGTGGCGGAGGCCCGCCGGCGCGTGCCCGACGCCCGGATCACGCTGGACGCGGCACCCGGGCTCACCGTGCACGGCTGGGAGCCCGGACTGCGGCTGCTGCTGGACAACCTGGTGGCCAACGCCCTCGCACACGGGCGGGACGGGACCGGCCGGGCGGGCGCGGCGGTGGCGGTGCGGCGCGCGGGCGATCAGGTCGTCGTGACGGTCGACGACCGAGGACCCGGGGTGCCGCCCGAGGCCCGCGCCCGGATCTTCGAGCGCTTCGAGCGCGGGCCCGGAAGCACCGGCACCGGTCTCGGCCTGACGCTCGTGGCCCAGCAGGCGGCGCTGCACCGGGGCACCGTGACGGTCGCCGGCGGCCCCGGGGAAACCGGCTCCCGCTTCGAGGTACGGCTGCCGTCCACGGGCGGCACGCTGCCGGCCCACCGCGACTGGCTGATCACCACGGCCGGGACAAACCGGTCACAGAGTTTCCCCAAAGAGCCTTCCTAGCCTGCACCGCGTACGGACGGACGAAGGTGGCCGTCCGCGACGACGGAGGCTGAGATGGACGTACGACGACACAGGCGCACGCTCCTGGTGGGGGTGGCCACGGTGACGGTCCTGGCGACCGGCACCGGTGTGGCGCTGGCCGAGAGCACGACCGCCACGACCGCTGCGTCGTCCACGGCGTCGCCGGCACCGGGGCCGACCGGGGACGGCGCGCAGAAGCTGTGCAAGCGGGTGCCGAAGATCGACCACCGCATCGACCGGGCCCTGAAGCGGCTGGAGGCCGGCGCGGGCAGGCGCGGTTCGGTGGCGCGGCTGCAGCAGCGCGTGGACAACGCCAAGAGCGCGGGCCACGACGAGATCACCACGTTCCTGCAGGACCGGCTGACCTTCCGCAAGTCCCTGGTCACCACGCTCAAGCAGCGCCGGACGGACCTGGCCGGCGTGAAGACCTGGTGCGACAACAACGGCAACGGCGCGGGAGGCAAGTGATGCGGGCCCGGGCGGCCGCCGCAGCGGCGCTGCTGGCCGTCGGGCTCCTCGCGGGCTGCGCCCGGGAGCACGGCTCGGCGGCGACCACGCCCTCCTCGTCCGCGAGCCCCTCGGGCTACGCGGACATGGAGAAGAAGGTGGCCGCGGCCGAGTCCGCGCTCGCGCAGGCGGACAAGGACGCGGCCCAGGACGACTCGGACGGCGCGGACGGCACGGGCCGCTGAGGAGAGGGGGTGCGGGCGGGGAGCGCACGGACCCGGCGCTCCCCGCCCGTCACCGAGCTCAGCGTTCGCCGCCGGGCACCCACAGGACGTCGCCCACGTCCTTGTTCGCGACCCGCGCCAGGATGAACAGCAGGTCCGACAGGCGGTTCAGATAGGTCGCGGTCAGCGGGTTCATCGTCTCGCCGTGCACCTCCAGCGCCGCCCACGTCGAGCGCTCGGCCCGCCGTACGACCGTGCATGCCTGGTGCAGCAGGGCGGCGCCCGCGGTCCCGCCGGGGAGGATGAACGAGCGCAGCTTCTCCAGCTGCTCGTTGAACCGGTCGCAGTCCGCCTCGAGCTTGTCGACGTAGAACTGCTCGACCCGCAGCGGCGGGAACTGCGGGTTCTCCACGACCGGCGTCGACAGGTCGGCGCCCACGTCGAACAGGTCGTTCTGGACGCGGGTGAGGACGGTCGCGACCTCCTCGTCCAGGCCGCCGAGCGCGAGCGCGGTGCCGATGACCGCGTTGGCCTCGTTGGCGTCGGCGTACGCCGAGATCCTGAGGTCGGTCTTGGCGACCCGGCTCATGTCGCCGAGGTTGGTGGTGCCCTGGTCGCCGGTCCGGGTGTAGATACGCGTCAGATTGACCATGTGACCAGCGTAGTTATGCTCCGGCCGTCCGGACCCCGCGTGTGCCCACTGTCACGGTGGGCGCCGCGAGACACACCAGATAGCGGAACGGCATCAGGTGTGAGAGCACGTTGAGCCAGGCGGGGGCGAGGCCCGCGAGCCGAGCGAGACCGTGAGCAGGGCGACGAACGCGAACCCGATCAGGATGCCGGCAAGGGCTGCGCGCAGGCCCATCGCGACGGCCGCCGGCACCGGCAGCGCCGACTGGAGGACGAAGACCGTGGTGTCGCGCAGCACCCGCCCCAGCAGCAGCGCGAGCCGGCTGCCGGGCGTCACCCGCATGCGCTCGACCACCCCCTGGCTCTTCTCGATGACGACCGTGAAGCCGGCGAACGCCGCGCCGACCAGGCCGAGTTGGAGCAGTGGTCCGGGCACCGGCAGCTGCCACGAACTGCCCCGCCCACCCAGCGGCGGCCCGAGCAAGAGCAGGTACAGCAACGGTCCTGTACGGCTACGGGGGCGGGGTCGGCCGGGACGGGGCCGGGGCCGGTGATGGCGAGGAACGTGTCCTGGAGCGTCGCGTCGATCGAGCCGCCGTGGCGGAGCTTGAGCGCGCTCGGCGTGCCGTCCGCGACGACCGTCCCCCGGTCGACGATCACCAGGCGGTCGGCGAGGGCGTCCGCCTCGTCCATGTGGTGCGTGGTCAGGAAGACGGTCGTGCCGTGCTCGTCGCGCAGGCGGCGGATCAGGTCCCACAGGTCGGCGCGGCTGCCGGGGTCCAGGCCGGTCGTCGGCTCGTCGAGGAAGCGCCTTCGGCCGGTGGGTGAGCGCCATGGCGATGTCCAGGTCGCGGGCCAACTCCTCGGGGCGGGCGACCGCCCGGGCCTTCGGCAGGCGGTACAGGCGGCCCTGGGCGACGGGTTCCTCGCGCACGCCGATCTGCCCGTCGACCCCGCGTCGACCCCGCCGGACTGGGCGACGTATCCGCAGGTTCGGCGCACCCCCGGCCGGGTCGGTGGCGAGGTCGTGCCCGGCGACGGTGGCCGGGTGGGCGGAACCGACCGTGATCGGTTCGGGGCGGTCGGTGTACGGGGGCACCGTCGCCTCGGCCGCCCGTACGAGCCGGCTGTGGGTTCTCACCCGAGCGGGGGTGCCCCCTGACCGCCCCTGCAGACCGCCGGGGGCACCCGCGCGGCCGGGGTCGTCCCGCCCGCGGTCGGACTGGGGGAGGGCTACGACCGGTTCATGCGGGTCCTGCACGGCGCGCCCGCCCTGCGCTCGCGCATGTGGGGCATGCGGCGGCAGATCCAGGAGCCCTGGAGCAGACCCTGCGCGAGACCGGCGCGCCGCCCGCCGACCCGCTGCCGGCCCTGATCGCGGGTCAGATCAACTGGGCCCACCAGACCGTCATGGCGGCCATCGGCCGGGCGATGGCCGACAGGTGCAATCCGCGCGAAGTGTCACGAGAGGTGCTGGTCCTCCTCGACGCCATCGAGGACCTGTTGGGCGAGAAGGCGCTCAACTACGCCGTCCGAGGCATGGAATGACCCGTGCCGGTGTGATGTCCGTCAGATGAGACGTGACGCGCATTACTTACCGGTCACACAGCACCGACGGAGCGCTAAGGTCCGCCGAAGAGGCATACGTAAACAGCGTGTAAGGCGTTTCAAAGGGGAGTCGCAGACGTGGCACGGAAGCTTGCCGTCATCGGAGCCGGTCTCATGGGTTCCGGCATCGCCCAGGTCTCCGCCCAGGCGGGCTGGGACGTCGTCCTGCGCGACGTCACCGACGAGGCACTGGACCGTGCCGTCGGCGGCATCCAGGCCTCGTACGCGAAGTTCGTCGGCAAGGGCAAGCTGGAGGCGCACGACGCCGACGCGTCCCTCGCCCGCATCACCACGACCACCGACCTGGACGCGGTCGCCGACGCCGATGTCGTCGTCGAGGCCGTCTTCGAGAAGCTCGAGGTCAAGCACGAGATCTTCCGCGCGCTCGACAAGATCGTGCGCGAGGACGCCGTGCTCGCCTCCAACACCTCCGCGATCCCGATCACCAAGATCGCGGCGGCCACGGAGCACCCCGAGCGGGTCGTCGGCGTGCACTTCTTCTCGCCGGTGCCGATGATGCAGCTCGTCGAGCTCGTCCGCGGCTACAAGACCAGCGACGAAACCCTCGCCACCGCGCGGGAGTTCGCCGAGTCCGTCGGCAAGACCTGCATCGTCGTCAACCGCGACGTCGCCGGTTTCGTGACGACCCGTCTCATCTCGGCGCTCGTCGTCGAGGCGGCCAAGCTGTACGAGTCGGGCGTGGCCAGCGCCGAGGACATCGACCTCGCCTGCAAGCTGGGCTTCGGCCACGCGATGGGCCCGCTGGCCACGGCGGACCTGACCGGCGTCGACATCCTGCTGCACGCCACCAGCAACATCTACACCGAGTCGCAGGACGAGAAGTTCGCGCCGCCGGAGCTGATGCGCCGGATGGTTGACGCCGGTGACATCGGACGCAAGAGCGGGCAGGGCTTCTACACGTACTGAAACACCAGTACGTACAGCCACTGAGACCGCACAGACCCCTGGAGCATCACTCGCCAGGGTGAATTCGGTATCGGTTCGCTTACAGACGGCAACCTCGTTGCCGCTGAAGCAGTCAGACGTTGCACAACCACCGTCACGGAGTACGCCACCGCACTCACGGGGAGCGACATATGTACATCAGGGGCGACCACGCCGAGCTGGTCGTCGGGGGCCGCCTCGACGTCCGCAGCGCGGCGGACGCCCGTACGGTCCTGCACTCGGCCGTCGACGACGGAGTCGGCGACCTGGTGCTGGACCTGTCCGAACTGGCCTCCTGGGACGCCACCGGACTCGGGGTGATCATGGGTGTCCACCGGCGGGCCGGCCGCCGCGGCCGGCGCCTGGTGCTGCGCGAGGTGCCGCCGCAGATGCAGCGCCTGCTCGTGGCCACCCGACTGCACCGGATCCTGGCGATCGAGGGCGGCATCGGGGTGGAGTCACTGCCCCGGGTGTGACCCTTCGTCCGGGTGTGGCCCGGGTTGCGGGGGAGGCGAGGCCGCACCACGGCGCGGAACAGGCCGGATGCGATCCGCACGAGACTGTGACGTCTCGCACGGAGCGGTACCCCGGGCTGTCGTAGATACTGAGCGAAGGTTTAGGGTTCGGTCGCCCGCTGCCCGACAGTCCCTGCGAGCGGGTCCGGACCAGAAGCGACAGCGCGGTGTGCAGCAAGGCCGGGAGGGGCTCGAGGCACACACGACGCTTTTGGGGGGCTTGAAACCTATGGACCCGAACAGCCGGGGACCCGAGGAGTACGGCCATGACGGCAGCGGCGGCCAGCCGCGCCAGCGCCCGCCCAGGGACCCCCTCACACCCGACTTCGGACAGCACACGCCCGCGCTCGCCCGCACGGTGCAGCTCGTCACGGGCGACTACCTGCTCACCGTCAATCCGGTCGACGGCAGCGAGATAGAAGCCTGCCCGCTCGGCGAGCGCCCGGGCCGGCCGGAGAAGCTCACGGCGGCCGAGCGCGCCGAGGTGGAACGCGCGGCCAGGCCGCCCGTCCCACCCGGTCCGGCCCTGCCCTCGCTGCCGCTCCTGGAGCGCCAGGAGGAGCGCGAGCGGCTCGTCCGGCTGCTCGCCCGCGGCCGCTCGGTCCGGCTCACCGGACCGGCCGGCTCCGGCCGCACCAGCCTCCTCGGCCTGGTCGCCGAGGACTGCGGGGACCTCGCCCCCGACGGCGTCGTCCGGCTCAGCGGCTTCCGCCGTACCGCGGACGACCTGCTGTACGACCTCTTCTACGCCGTGTACAACGCGCCCCTGCACCGTCCGGAGCGCGGCGAACTCCTGGAGTACGTGCGGGAGATCGGCGCGGTCGTCGTCCTCGACGACATCGAGTTCGGCGGTGCCGGGCTGGACGAGCTGCTGGACGCGACGCCGGAGTGCGCCTTCGTCATCGGCGCCACCCCCGACGTCCCCGCGCCCTCCGCCGACTCCGCCGTCGAGGAGGTTTTCCTCGGCGGTCTCGAGCGTGCCGGCGGCGTGGACATCATCGAGCGCACCGTCGGCCGGGCCCTCTCCGAGGAGGAGGCCAACTGGGCGGGCGACCTCTGGTTCGAGTCCGAGGGGCTGCCGCTGCGCTTCGTGCAGGCCGGCGCCCTGCTGCGGCGGCGCGACCAGCTGCGGGCCGGCACCAACGCCGTGGACGAGTTCGGGGTCTTCGAGGACGCGCTGCCCGTCGACGCGCCCTTCGAGACCGAGGCGGGCGACGACGTACCGCTGCCCTCGCTGGGCGAGGCCGCCGCGCCCGCCCCGCTGCTCGCCTCGCGGCTCAGCTCCTCGGCGCGCGCCACCCTGCGCTTTGCCGTCGCGCTCGGCGGCGAGGTGCCGCACCAGGCCCATCTGCCCGCACTCGTCGGCGACACCCACGCGGACGCCGCCCTCGGCGAACTCGCCTCCTGCGGACTGGTCTCGCCCGTCGGCACCCGCTACCGGCTCGCGGCCGGGGTGCTCCAGCAGCTGGAAGCCGCAGGCTACGGCGACGACATCGATGCCCGTGCGCTCACCGCCGCCCAGCACTACGCCTGGTGGGCCGGACACCCGTCGGTCACCCCGGAGCGCGTGTGCGCCGAGGCCGACGCGGTGCTCGCCGCCCTCGGCGTCCTGGTGCCCCGCACGACCCCGCCCGCCGAGGGCGAGGAGAGCGTCACCGTGCAGCTGGCCCGCACGGCGGCGCCGGCGTTCGCCGCGGGCATGCAGTGGAGCGCCTGGGAGCGGGCCCTGCGGTCCGGCGCCGAGGCCGCCCGGCTCACCGGCGAGGTGTCCGAACAGGCCTACTTCCACCACGAGTTGGGCATCCTCGCGCTGTGCGGCGGGCAGTTCGACCGCTCCCGCTCGGAGCTGGAGACCTCCATCGGCCTCAGGTCCGCGCTCGCCGAGAAGCACGGCACCGTGTCCGGCCGCCGCGCCCTCGCCCTGGTCGCCGACCGCACCGGCACGGCGCCGGGGCTCGGCTCGACGGCGGGCGAGGAGGTGCCGGACGCGCGCTACGAGGAGTCGCAGTCGCCGCCCGGGGGAGTGCCGGCCGCGCTGCCCGCACTGCCGCCGCCGTCCGCGGACGACTCGACGCTGCTCGTCCACCGGGCCGCGTCCGGTTCGATGCCCAAGGCCCACCGGGCCGGCATCCGGGGCCTGGCCCGGCGCAACCTGGTCGCGGCCGGTGCGGGCGCGCTGCTCGTGGCGGTGCTCGGCACGGTCGTGACGCTCGGGGCGACGTCCAACAACGACGCCAACACCCCGTCCGACAAGGTCGGCGTCAACCCGTCCGCCAGCCAGGGCCTCGACGACGGCAGCCTCGGCGCCGACAAGCCGAAGAGCGACACCGGCAAGGGCGACACCGGCACGGCGACGAGCCGTCCGACCGACCCGGGTCCCGACGGCACGTTCGGCACGTCCGACGACCCGACCCCGCCGTCCGACACGCAGGGGCCGTCGGACTCCCCGAGCGGCACCAAGGGCTCGGGCGGCGGTTCGACGGGCTCGCCCTCGCACTCGGCGACGTCGAAGCCGCCGACGAAGAGCCCGACGACGAAGCCGCCGACGTCCAAGCCGCCGACGTCGTCGCCTCCGCCCACGTCTGAGCCGCCGAGCAGCTCGCCCCCGCCGTCGGAGTCGACGTCACCGTCCACCTCCGACTCGGCCAGCGGCCCGGCCACCAGCGCCCCCGCCTCGTCGAGCGCCCCGGCGACGGCGGACAGCAGCTCGGCGAGCGCGCCGTCGAACAGCGCCACGGGTGCGGTGATCTGAGGTCCCGCGCACGCAGGAGGGCCGGGTCCGCAGAACGGACCCGGCCCTCCTCGTCGTTGCGCGTCGCCTCAGAACAGCCGGAGCTTGTCGTCCTCGATGCCGCGCAGGGCGTCGTAGTCCAGCACGGCGCAGCCGATCCCGCGGTCCGTGGCGAGGACGCGTGCCTGCGGCTTGATCTCCTGGGCCGCGAAGACACCGCGGACCGGGGCGAGATGGGGATCGCGGTTGAGCAGTTCGAGGTAGCGGGTGAGCTGCTCGACGCCGTCGATCTCACCGCGCCGCTTGATCTCGACCGCCACGGTCTGCCCGTCGGCGTCCCGGCACAGGATGTCGACCGGGCCGATGGCCGTCATGTACTCACGGCGGATGAGCGTGTAGCCCTCACCGAGGGTCTCGATGCGGTCGGCGAGCAGTTCCTGAAGGTGTGCTTCCACGCCGTCCTTGATCAGGCCGGGATCCACGCCGAGTTCGTGCGAGGAGTCGTGGAGGATCTCCTCCATCGTGATGATCAGCTTCTCGCCCGCCTTGTTGACGACGGTCCAGACACCCTCCTGCTCGTCCGTGCCCTCCTTCAAGGTGCAGGGCGGGGACATCCAGTTCAGGGGCTTGTAGGCGCGGTCGTCCGCGTGGATCGAGACGCTGCCGTCCGCCTTGACCAGGATCAGGCGGGGTGCCGAGGGGAGATGGGCGGTGAGCCGGCCCGCGTAGTCGACGGAGCATCGGGCAATGACGAGACGCATGGTCGGCAACGCTACTCGACGCACGCACCCCGGCGCGATTCGCCCTCCGGACACCGACCGCCGCCGTCCGGGCCGTCCCGGCGGGCCGCCCCTGTTGTCCGGGAACACCCGAGACAACCCTTGTTCATTCGTGGCTGATTGTGGGCCCAATGAGGGCGCCCCATGTACGCATTTTCCTGGTGCGGCCCCCGTCGGCTGCTTACCGTAGTAAACGGGAGGTCGCGAGACGGGTACTGAGCGTGTTCGGTATCGCGGACTCCCACATCTGTCCGGCAACCCCTGTCGACCACGGGGGTGCGAGAGGAGAACCCATGTCGCTCGACGTCTCACCGGCCCTACTCGAAAAGGCCGAGCGAGGCGAGGTCGACGAAGCGGAATTCGTCGACTGCGTCCGGACCTCCCTGCCCTACGCATGGGAGATGATCAGCTCCCTGGTGGCCCAGCTGAAGGTCGACGGCGGCTCGTTCGCCGACAACCAGACGCCCCCGCCGGACGAGCAGGCACGCGGTCAGCTGCTGCGTGCGCTCGCGAGTGACGCGATACGCGGCGCGCTGCAACGGCACTTCGGTGTGCGGCTGGCCTTCCAGAACTGCCACCGGGTGGCGGTGTTCCCGCTGGACGCCTCGGTCGACGAGACGCTGGCCCGCTTCACCTCGGTCCGCAGTCAGCTGCTCAACCAGTCACCGGAGTTCAGGGACTGCTAGGAGCATGCCGCCGCTTGCCGCTCCGTACGCGGGAGGTGCTTAAGTACTGGAGCGGCAAGCTCCCCGCCGGGCTCCCGGCGAGGTCGTCCCTTCAACCGAGCTGCGGGAGCACCTCGCCACCCAGCCGCCGTACGTTCTCCTCGGTGGCTGCCAGATCTCCCGAGCCCTCCACCAGCAGGGCGAAGCGGGAGATGCCGGTCCGCTCGCTGGTCGCCGCGAGCCGGTCGGCGCACAGCCGCGGAGTCCCCACCGGGTGCAGCCCGCAGAGCAGTTCGGTGTACGCCAGCGGGTCGCGCATCTGCCGGATCCGGCCGTCCACCGTGACATGCGCCTCCAGTCCGTGCTTCAGCCAGCCCGGCATCGCCTTCGTCAGCGCCTCCACCGCGTCCGTGCGCCGGTCCGCGATCTGGCAGACGCCGGCCGAGACGTGCGCGGCGCCGCGCACAACGTGCGCCGGATGCCCGGCGGCGCGGGCGAGCCGCCCCCACAGGGCCACCATCTCGGCCTTCTCCTCGTCCCCCACATGCATCCCGAGCAGCATCGGCAGCCCGCGCTCGGCGGCCAGCCGCACGCTCGACGGCGAGGTGCACGCGACGACGACCTCGGGGCCTGTGGCGTCCGACAGGGACTCCGACGGCCTTGGTACGACGGGGACTTCACGGAAGGCGAAGCGGTCGCCGGACCCCGCGACCGACGGCTCGCGCAGCCAGCGCAGCAGCAGATCGAGTGATTCCGGGAACCCCCGCTCGTACGCATCGAGGCCGGAGCCGAAGACCTCCAGGTCGACCCAGGGCCCGCCGCGCCCCACGCCCAGCGAGAACCGCCCGCCGGAGGTGATGTGCAGCAGCGCCGCCTGCTCGCCGACCGACACCGGGTGGACGGTGGGCAGCACGGTGACCGCCGTGCCCACCCGGATCCGCCGGGTCCGGCCCAGCAGCATCGCGGCCAGGGTGATCGCCGACGGACAGGTGCCGTACGGTACGAAATGGTGCTCGGCCAGCCAGACCGAGTCCAGACCCGCTTCCTCCGCGACCTCGGCCGAGCGGACCGCGCGGTGCAGTGCCTCCCCCTGGCCCTGCCCCGGGAACTGGGCCGCCAACACGAACGTTCCTACGCGCATTGCTTTTTCCTGCTTCCTTGGCCCCGACGCGGAGCTCCCCCACACCCGCATAACCGTCTGACACGTGCCGAGGACACGGCCTGGCGGAGAGATTTCCGGATTTTCTGCAGAATGGGTGCGCGAGGCGGGCGGGACCGGCGTCGGCCGGTCCTTTACGTCTACCCCTGTCCGCGGCCCGTAGGCTGGACACGACCCGCTTCCTGTATAGCCCCGTGAGGTGTCCTGTGTCCCCGCGTCGCAACCGGCCCAACGGAGCCGGCTCGTCGGGTTCGTCCGGCCGGAGCGCCGACGACGACCGCTCCGGCCGCTACGGCGGCTGGCAGTCGACCGAGAGCTGGCAGGGCGAGGAGTGGAACGTGCGGCATGTCGCGGGGGCGAGTGCCGAGGGCAAGACCTACCGCTGCCCGGGCTGCGACCAGATGATCCCCTCCGGCGTCCCGCACGTCGTGGCCTGGCCGGAGTACGCGGGCGTCGACGACCGCCGGCACTGGCACAAGGCCTGCTGGAACGCGAAGGACCGCCGCACCACCAGGGTGCAGCGGTCCCGGAACGCGCCGAAGTTCTGAAGGCGCGCTACACGTCGCGCTTCTGCAGCAGGGCGACCGCGCCGGCGAACGCGGCGGCCGTCACGCCCAGGGCGATCCACAGCGGGTCCCAGCCCGACGGGCCGGAGTCGCTCAGGGAGTTGGTGTAGAAGACGCCCAGCTGGTTCGGGATCGAGTAGTCGAACAGGGCCTGGCGCACGTCCTCCAGGGCCGACGAGACCATGAACAGCGCGATCACCAGCGGCGCCAGCACGAGGCCGATCATGATGGTGATGGCGCCCGCCGAGTGCCGGATGATCGAGCCGACGACGAGCGAGAGCAGGCCGAGCAGCGCGATGTAGAGCGAGATGCCGAGCGTGCCCTTCAGCCATTCCGAGTTGCTCGGCTGCCTGGCCCCGTCCAGCATGGCCACGTCGGCGAGCGCGACGAGCAGCGCCGAGACGAACGTGACGGTGAAGGCCACCCCGAAGAACACGATCGCCTTCGCCGCCAGCACCCGTGCACGGGACGGGCACGCCGTCATCGTGGTCCGGATCATGCCGGTGCCGTACTCGGAGGCGGTGGTCAGCACCCCGAGCGTGATGATGCACATGCTGCCGAGCAGCAGCCCGAAGACACCGAAGGAGAGCGGGTTCTCGCCCGCCAGGCTGCCCTCCGACTCGTTGGCGGCGACCAGCGAGGCGGTCAGCAGGCCGATGCCGACGACGAGCAGCACGAAGACGCCGAGCGTCCACATCGTGGAGCGCACCGACCGGATCTTCGTCCACTCCGAGGAGATCGCGTTCCCGAGATGGGTGCGCATGACGGGGATCGGCGAGGTGTAGGAGGGGTACGGCGAACCGGGCGCCGCCGCCCGCCAGTCGGGAGCGGCGGCCTGCGGCATCGGGGGCTGGGGCGTGCTCATCGGGCGTCCTCGGGCTTGGTCAGGTCGGCGGGGGCGGGCTGCGCGGGCGGCTGCGGCGCCGCGGCGGGCGGCTGGGCGTACGGGTTGGGCGCGCCCGCGCCGGGCGCCGCCGGAGCGCCGTAGGGACCCGGCTGGGGCTGCCCGGGGCCGCCGTACGGTCCCGGCTGTCCCTGCGGCATCGCGAACGCCTGGCCGCCCTGCTGGGGCGGCGGCGGGGCGTACCAGTCGGGCTGGCCCTGCCCGGGCACCGGCATCGGCGGCTGCGCGCCGGGCGGCAGGGGCTGCATCAGCCCCTCCTTCTGGTCGATCGTCGAGCGGTAGTCGACGGCCCCCTGCGTCATCCGCATGTACGCCTCCTCCAGCGAGGCCTGGTGCGGCGACAGCTCCCACAGGCGTACGTCGGCGTCGTGCGCGATGTCGCTGATGCGGGGGAGTGGCAGTCCCGTGATCCTGAGGGCGCCGTCCTGCTCGGGCAGCACGTGCCCGCCCGCCTCGGTCAGCGCGGAGGTCAGCTTCTCGCGCAGCTGCGGCTCGGAGTCGGGCGTGCGCACGCGCGCGAAGTCGGCGGAGTTGGCCGAAATGAAGTCCTTGACGCTCATGTCGGCGAGCAGCTGCCCGCGCCCGATCACGATGAGGTGGTCGGCGGTCAGCGCCATCTCGCTCATCAGGTGGGAGGAGACGAAGACCGTACGGCCCTCGGAGGCGAGCGCCTTCATCAGGTTGCGCACCCAGAGGATGCCCTCGGGGTCGAGGCCGTTGACCGGCTCGTCGAAGAGGAGCACCTGCGGGTCGCCGAGCAGCGCGGCGGCGATGCCGAGGCGCTGGCCCATGCCGAGGGAGAAGCCCTTGGAGCGCTTCCGGGCCACCTCCTGGAGCCCGACCACGCCCAGCACCTCGTCGACCCGGCGGGCCGGGATGCCGGAGAGCTGGGCGAGGCTCAGCAGGTGGTTGCGGGCCGACCGGCCGCCGTGCACGGCCTTGGCGTCGAGCAGGGCGCCCACGTGCCGGGGTGCGTTCGGCAGCTTGGGGTACGGGTGGCCGCCGATCGTCACCTGCCCCGCCGTGGGGTTGTCCAGGCCGAGGATCATGCGCATCGTCGTCGACTTGCCGGAGCCGTTGGGCCCGAGGAAGCCGGTGACGGCACCCGGCCGTACCTGGAAGGAAAGGTTGTATACGGCGGTCTTGTCGCCGTAGCGCTTGGTCAGGCCGACAGCCTCGATCATGCTCCGCACCCATCGAAAGGATCAGGACAGCAGGGCACACGCCCCCGTAAGGGTTAGGAGGATATCGAGGCGCTGACGGTTCCGCTCAAGAGGAAGTAAAAGTCCGGCCCCGTTCAGGCGTCCCGTCGCTTCAGCAACACGTACCCGCCGACCAGGGCCGCGAGCACCCACAGGACCATGATGCCGAGGCCGCCCCAGGGCCCGTACGGGGTGTCGTCGTCGATCGGCGTGATCACCCGCATGATCCTGCTGCCGGCCTGGTCGGGCAGGAACCGGCCGATCTTCTTCGTCGCCGAGACGTTGCCCAGGATGTTGGAGATCAGGAAGAAGAACGGCATCAGGATGCCCAGGGACAGCATCGGCGAGCGCAGCATCGTGGCGACGCCCATCGAGAACACCGCGATGAGCGTCATGTAGACACCGCCGCCGATGACCGCGCGCAGCACGTGCGGGTCGCCGATGGCGGCGCGGTGCGAGCCGAGCAGGGCCTGCCCGAGGAAGAAGGCGACGAAGCTGGTGACCATGGCGACGGCCAGGGCGAGGCCGGTCGCCACGGCGATCTTGCTGAACAGGAAGGTGCCGCGCTGCGGCACGGCGGCCAGCGAGGTGCGGATCATGCCGGTGCTGTACTCGTTCGAGACGACCAGCACACCGAACACGATCATCGCGAGCTGGCCGAGGCTCATCCCGGCGAAGCTGATGAAGGTCGGGTCGAAGGAGAGCCGGTCGTTGCGGCTCATGTCGTCGAACTGGTGGTTCGTCAGCGCCGAGATCAGCATGCCGAGCCCGACGGTGACCACCACGGCGAGCGAGAGCGTCCACACCGTGGACGCCACCGAGCGGATCTTGGTCCACTCGGACCGCACGACCTGGACCCCCGTCATGACCGGCTCCTCTCCCAGCCGTCGCCCCAGCCGCTCGCGGGCGGCGCCTGCGCGGGCGCGTCCGTGGGTGCGTCCGTGTGCGCGTGGTACTCCACCGACTCCGCGGTCAGCTGCATGAACGCCTCCTCCAGGGAGGCCTGCTGCGGGCTCAGCTCGTGCAGCACGATCTGGTGCTGCGCGGCCAGCTCGCCGATCCGCTCGGCCTTGCCGCCGTCCGCCTCCAGCGCCCCGGAGCCGGACTCGACGACGGTGATCCCGGCCTGGTGCAGCACGTCGAGCAGCCGCTCGCGCTGCGGGGAGCGGACGCGGACGTAGGACCGCGAGTTCTGCGCGATGAAGTCCGCCATGGAGGTGTCGGCGAGCAGCCGGCCCTGCCCGATGACGACGAGGTGCTCGGCGGTCAGCGCCATCTCGCTCATCAGATGGGAGGAGACGAAGACCGTACGGCCCTGCGCCGCGAGGGACTTCATCAGGTTGCGGATCCAGTGGATGCCCTCGGGGTCGAGGCCGTTGACGGGCTCGTCGAACATCAGGATCCGCGGGTCGCCGAGCAGGGCGCCGGCGATGCCGAGCCGCTGGCCCATGCCGAGCGAGAAACCGTTGGCCTTCTTCCGCGCGACCGCCGTGAGGCCCACCGTGTCCAGGACCTCGGCCACCCGGCGCCGGGGGATGCCGTTGCTCTGGGCGAGGCAGAGCAGGTGGTTGTAGGCGCTGCGGCCGCCGTGCACGGCCTTGGCGTCCAGCAGGGCGCCGATGTACTTCAGCGGGTCCTTGAGGCGGTCGTAGTGCTCGCCGTCGATCCGCACGTCCCCGGCGGTGGGCCGGTCGAGCCCGAGCATCATGCGCATCGTCGTGGACTTGCCGGCGCCGTTCGGCCCGAGGAAGCCGGTCACCATGCCGGGTCTGACGGTGCACGTGAGGTTGTTGACCGCCAGCTTGTCGCCATAGCGCTTGGTCAGGCCCTCGAGCTCGATCATGCGGCCACGCTAAGACGTACGCCAGAGGCCCGCACCTCCGGGGGAGACGGTACGGGCCTCTGGGTGCGCCGGTGCCGGCGCGCTGTCGACTAGCGGGACTGCTGGGCGGGAACCCCACGGGAGATGGGCTCGTCCTCGGCCGGCGTACCGGCGGCGGCCACCGCGGCGCCCGTGAGCGTCGCGAGCATCTCGCGGACGTTCGTCAGCTGGGCGTTGATGCTGTCGCGGCGGTTGGTGAGGGCGGCCAGCTCGCGCTCGGATTCCGAGCGGATCCGGTCGGCCTTGGCGTTCGCGTCGGCCACGATGTCCTCGGCCTGGCGCTGGGCCGTCTCCACCGTCTGGCGGGCGCGGCGCTCGGCGTCCGTGCGCAGCTTCTCGGCCTCCAGGCGCAGCTGCTCGGCGCGGTGCTCGATCTCGGCGAGGCGCTTCTCGGCCTTGGCCTGACGGGACGCCAGGTCGCGCTCGGACTGCTCGCGGCGCTTGGCGAGGTTCGTCTCGAAGTCGGCGGCGGCCTGGGCGGCCTTGGCGCGGGTCTCCTCGAAGAGGGCGTCCGCCTCCTCACGCTTCGACTGGGCATCCTTCTGGGCCTCGGAACGCAGCTGCGAGGCGTCGCTCTTCGCCTTCTCGACGATCCGGACGCCTTCGTCCTCGGCCTTGGCCTTGCGCTCCGCCGCGAACGATTCTGCGTCGTTGCGGACCTGCTGGGCCGCGGACTCGGCCAGCTCGCGGTGCTGCTCGGCGGCGCGCCGGGCCTCCTCGCGCAGGTCCTTGGCCTCTTCCTCGGCGAGGCGGAGGATCTTCTCGACGCGAGCACCGAGACCGGCGTACGACGGCTCGGCGTCGGTCACCTGGGCCTGGGCGTTCTGCGTCTCGAGGTGGAGTTCCTCGATGCGCTTTTCCAGAGCGGTGATGCGTGCGAGAGCACTGTCACGGTCGGAGACGAGCTTGGAGATCCGTTCGTCCACCTGAGCGCGGTCGTACCCACGCCGCACAAGCTCGAAGCCGTAGGGGGAAGTGTCGCTCATGGGGTTCCTGTCAACTGAGACCGGTGAGGTGATAGGGGGAATCCTAGGGGCCGAAGCGGTGTGTCATCGAGCGGATACGTGTTTGATCTGGAGAATGACACCCCTTTTGAGTGGCTGTCGGCCAGACCTCTTGCCAAAAAAATGGTCAAAGGCCCCAGAGTGGACGGGATTTGGGCCTGTCGATCAGCTGTCCGACGGCTTACCCGAACGAGGGGCGCCGACCGTGGCTCCCGCCTTGACGCCGCCGTCCTTGCCCCCTCCCGGGGCCTCGAACGACTCCAGCGCCTCCAGCACGTCCTGGACGCGGGAGATCTCGGCGTTGATGTCCTCGCGCCGGCGCACCAGGACCTCCAGCTCGCGCTTGCCCTCCTCGACCGTGCGCTTGGCCTCGCGGATCGCCTCGGCCTTGAGCTCCTCGGCCTCCTTGACCAGGGCCGACTTCTTCTGCTCGGCCTCCTTCAGGAGCCCCTCGGCCTTCTTCACGGCGGCGATACGGACCTTGCCGGCCTCCGAGTTGGCCTCCGAGACCAGCTCCTTCGCCTTCGCGTGAGCCTTGGCCAGCTGCTCCTCGGCCGCCTTGATGAGCGCGTCGCAGCGGTCGCCCGCCGACTTCATCGTCTCGGCCGACTCCCGGCGGGCCCGCTCGTGCAGCGCCTCGATCTCGCCCGTGATCCGGTCGCGCAGCTCCTCCGCCCGCTCCCGGATGGAGGTGGCGTCCCGGCGGGCGCCGACGAGCAGCTCGTCCGCGTCCGTACGGGCCTTCTCCACGCGGGTGTTGCCCTCGACCGTCGCCTCCGCGACCAGGCGGTCGGCCTCCGTGCGGGCCGCGCCCACCATGGTGTCGGCCTGCGCCTCGGCGTCGGCGGTGGTCTTGTGGGCCTGCTGCTGCGCCTCGGTGAGCAGCTTGTCGGCCTCGGCCGTGGTCTCCGTGATGAGCTTGTCGACCTGCTCGGCGACGTCCTGGCGCCGCTTGCTGGCGTCCTTGCGGACCTCGTCGAGCGTGCGGTCGGCCTCCTCGCGGGCGGAGTTGACGAGCCGTTCGGCCTCCGCCGCCGCCTCGGCCCTGACGCGCTCAGACTCGCTGCGGATCCGCTCGGCGTGCTGCTGGGCGGAACCGACCGTCTCGGCGGCCTCGGCCCGCAGCCGCTCCGCGTCCCCGGTGGCGTCCGCGATGAGCTTCTCGGCCTTGGTGACCGCCTCGGCGCGCATCCGGTCGGTCTCCGTGACCGTCTCGGTGGTCAGCCGCTCGGCCTCGCTGCGCGCCTCGGTGATGAGGGTGTCCGCCTGGGTGGCCGCGTCCGACCGGATGCGGTTGGCGTCGTCGCGGGCCTCGGCCCGGGTGCGGGTCGCCGCCTGGTCGGCCTCGGCGATCGCGTCCGAGGCCTCCGTGCGCGCCCGCTGGGCGTGCTCGGTCGCCTCCGACCGCAGGCGCTCCGCCTCCGCGATCGCCTCCGAAACGGTCCGCTCGGCGAGCGACTTGGCCGCCTCCGACTCCTCGGCCGCCTCGCGCCGCAGCCGGCCCGCGTCCTCGCTGGCCCGCTCCCGCTCGGCGTAGGCGTCGGCGCGGACCCGGTCGGCCTCCTCCTGGGCCTCGCGCCGGGTGCGGTCAGCCGCGTGCTCGGCGGCGCTGCGCAGGCCGGTGATCTCGTCCTGCGCCTGCTCGTGCAGCCCGGACACGGAGTCCCGTACCTGCTGGGCGTGCTGCTCGGCCGCCGAGACCATCTCGTTCGCGCGCCGGTCGGCCTCCTCGACCAGGCGGACCGCCTCGGTCTGGGCCTCCTCCACGCGGTTGCGCGCCGAGGCCAGCAGCTCCTCGCTCTGCTCGCGGGCCCGCTCGCGCTCCTGGTCGGCCTCGGTCCGCGCCGAGCCGAGGAGTTCCTCGGCCTCGCGGCGGCGCCGTACGGCCTCCTCCTGCGCGGCGGCCAGCGTCTCCGACGCCTCCGTCCCCAGCCGCTCGGCGGCGGCCTGCGCCTCCGCCCGGACCCGGTCGGCGGTCTCCTGCGCCTCCGCCTTCAGCCGCTCGGCCTCGGCGGCGGCCTCCGAGCGCAGCCGTACGGCGACGGCCTCGCCCTCGGCGCGGGACGCGGAGGCGTCCGACGCGGCCTCGTCGCGCAGCCGGTCGGCCTCGGTCTCGGCCTGCTGCTGGAGGGTGCGGATCCGCTCGGCGGCCTCGGCGCGCAGCCGCTCGGTCTCCTCGGCGGCCTCGCGGCGGATGCGTGAGGCCTCCTCGCGGGCCTCGGCCAGCGCCTGCTCGGCCGCGGCGAGCCGCTCCTCGGCCTCCGTGTGCAGCCGCGTCAGCTCCTCGGCGGCCTCCGCACGGCGTGCCTCTATGGCGCGTTCGGTCTCCTCGTGCAGCTCGCCCGCGGCCCGCTCGGCGTCGGCCTTGATGCCCTCGGCCTGCTCGACGACCTCCTCGCGGTGCCGCTCGGCCTCCTGGCGGGTGCGCTGCAGCGTCTCCTCGGCCTGCCGGCGCAGCGTCGTCGCCCGCTCGATGGCCTCGGTGCGGACCTTCTCGCTGTCCGCGGTGGCCTTCTGGCGCAGCTCGTCGGCGTCCTGCCGGGACTTGGCCAGCAGCTCCTCGGCGGTCTTGGCCGCCTCCTCGATCTGCTGGACGGCCTCCTTGCGGGCCGCCGCGCGGATCTTCTCGCCCTCGGCGACCGCCTCCGAGCGCAGCTGCTCGGCCTCGCCGCGCAGCCGGCGGGCCTCCTCCTGCAGCTCGACCGTCTTGGCGCGGTACTCCTTGGTGTCGTCCTTGGCCGCGCCCTTGAGCTGCTCGGAGATGTCGTGCGCCTCGGAGCGCAGGCGGTCCGCCTCGGCCTCGGCCTCGGAACGGATCCGCTCGGCCTCCTCGGCGGCGGCCTTGGTGGTGTTCTTCGCGTCCTCCTGCGCCCTGTTGAGGACGTCCTCGGCGGTCTTGGCCGCCTTCGACAGCTGGGTCGCGCTCTCCTCGGCGGTGATCGTGCGGGCCTTCTCGGAGGCCTCGGCGACGATCCGCTCGGCCTCGGCGCGCGCGTCCGCGACGACCTGCTCGGCCTCCGACTTGGTGGCCTCGGCGTCCTTCGTGGCCTCCTCGACCAGCCGGGCGACCTGCTCCCGCGCCGTGCGCGTGCGCTGCTCGTTCGCCGACTCGGCGCTCGAGAGGGCCTTCTCGGCGGAGGCGGTCGCCTCGGTGATCAGCTTGTCGGCCTCGGTCTGCGCCTTGCGCAGCGCCTCCTCGGCCTCGGCCATCCGCTGCTCGGCGGCCCGGCTCAGCTCCTGCGCCTGGCGGCGCGTGCTGTCCGACTCCGAGGCGGTGGAGGTGCGCAGCTGCTCGGCGTGGTCGGTGGCCTCCTGCGCCTGCGTGGAGGCGGCGTTCAGCAGCCGCTCGGCGTCCGTGCGGGCCCGGCGCAGGATCTGGTCGGCCTCCGCCCGGGCCGCCTCGGCGTCGCTCGTCAGGCGTTCCCGGGCCTCGGTGGTCAGCCGCTCGGCCTCCGCGCGGGCCGCGGCCATGGCCTGGTCGGCCTCGGCGCGGGACTCCTCGAGGAGCCGGCGGGCCTGGGACTCGCTGCGGGCGCGCAGCTGCTCGGCCCACGCCACGTTCTCGTTGACGTGCGACTCGACGGTCTGGCGGCGCTCGGCGAGCTCCTGGTCCAGCTGCTGGCGGCGGGTGACCGCCTCCTGGTGCAGCTCGGCCTGGAGCCGGGCGGCCTGCTCCGCGTGCTCCTGCAGGATGCGCTGGGTCTGCGCCCGCACCTGGCTCAGCTCGCGCTCGGCGTCCTGGCGCAGCTGGTCGGCCTGCATCTGCGCGTTGCGCAGCAGCTGTTCGGCCTGGTAGCCGATGTCACCGCCGTCGAAGGAGGGACGGGACATGAGGGTGCGGCGCGCCTCGTGCAGCTTGGCGCGCAGCACCTCGACCTGGTAGCCGAGGTCCTCGGCGTGCTGGATCGCCTTTTCCCGCTCGGTCTTCAGCCGCTCCATCTCGGCCTCGAACCGAGAGAGGTGGTCGACGTCAGCCGCCGGCTCTCGCTCCTGGCGTTCGTAGCCCCGCACTGCGCGGTCCCATCCGTCCCCTGGTCGCAAGTCTGGCCAAACGAGCTCCGTCCATCCGCCGAACGGGGCCCCCGGGGAATGGTGTCAGATCAACGGCGGAGCATGGGCTGCTGCCCCGACGCTCGCCCCCCGAAACCCGGACCCCGGCGTGGTCCTCCCTCTGACGGCAGGACCCGGCCACCCCGGTTCGAGAGGCGACCGCCCCCAACCCTACCGGCCCATATGTACGAGGGTCAGTGCTCAGGTGACTCAACAGGCGCCGAAGTGACCAGTTCTGTCAGTACGCCATGGCAATCCTTGGGGTGCAGGAACGTGATCCGTGACCCCATGGAGCCGCGTCGCGGCTCTTCGTACAGCACGCGGACGCCCTTTTCCTTGATGCCGGCGGCCTCGCCGTCCACGTCCGCGGTGCCGAAGGCGATGTGGTGGACACCCTCGCCGTTCTTGTCGAGCCACTTGGCGACGGTGGAGTCCGGCCGCGTCGGCTCCAGGAGCTGCAGGTAGGAGGCGCCGCCGTCGGACGTCTCGTTGATCTTGAGCATGGCCTCGCGCACGCCCTGTTCCTCGTTGACCTCGGAGTGGAACACCTCGAAGCCGTACGTGGCCCGGTAGAACTCGACGGTCTTGTCGAGGTCGAAGCAGGCGATCCCGATGTGGTCGATTCGCGTCAGCATGTTTGACAGTGCAGCGCTCCTGGCATGGTTGCGCAACGTGCCAGCGATCACATCGACGGCCGGGTGACGGCACGGAGTGCCACTCAGTACATTCGATGTAAACCCTCGTTCACTCCTCGGCTGTGCAGCCGGTAAGGGGATCGCAGCTCATGTCATCTGGAACGAACACCTCGGTGATCGTCGCGGGCGCGCGTACGCCCATGGGACGGTTGCTCGGCTCGCTCAAGTCCTTCTCCGGAGCCGACCTCGGCGGCTTCGCGATCAAGGCCGCCCTCGACCGTGCGGGGATCGGTGGCGACCAGGTCCAGTACGTGATCATGGGCCAGGTGCTCCAGGCCGGGGCGGGCCAGATCCCGGCGCGCCAGGCCGCCGTCAAGGCCGGCATCCCGATGAACGTGCCGGCGCTGACCGTCAACAAGGTCTGCCTCTCCGGCCTCGACGCCATCGCGCTGGCCGACCAGCTGATCCGCGCCGGCGAGTTCGACGTGATCGTCGCCGGCGGCCAGGAGTCCATGACCAACGCGCCGCATCTGCTGCCGAAGTCCCGTGAGGGCTTCAAGTACGGGGCGATCGAGATGCTCGACGCGATGGCCTACGACGGCCTGACCGACCCGTGGGAGAACATTCCCATGGGCGAGTCGACGGAGAAGCACAACACCCGCCTCGGCATCCAGCGCCCCGAGCAGGACGAGATCGCCGCCCTGTCCCACCAGCGCGCGGCCGCCGCCCAGAAGAACGGCGTCTTCGAGGCGGAGATCACCCCCGTCGAGATCCCGCAGCGCAAGGGCGACCCGGTCCTGTTCAGCAAGGACGAGGGCATCCGCGGCGACACCACCGCGGAGTCCCTGGGCAAGCTGCGCCCCGCGTTCACCCGGGACGGCACCATCACCGCCGGCACCGCCTCGCAGATCTCGGACGGTGCGGCGGCCGTGGTCGTGATGAGCAAGGCCAAGGCGCTGGAGCTGGGCCTGGAGTGGATCGCCGAGATCGGCGCCCACGGCAACGTGGCGGGCCCGGACAGCTCCCTGCAGTCGCAGCCGTCCAACGCGATCCTGCACGCCCTGAAGAAGGAGGGCCTGGAGGTCTCCGACCTCGACCTCATCGAGATCAACGAGGCGTTCGCCGCCGTCGCGGTCCAGTCAATGAAGGACCTCGGCGTTTCCACGGAAATGGTGAACGTGAACGGCGGCGCGATCGCGCTCGGCCACCCCATCGGCATGTCCGGCGCCCGCCTGGTGCTGCACCTGGCCCTGGAGCTGAAGCGGCGGGGCGGCGGCGTGGGCGCGGCCGCACTGTGCGGCGGCGGCGGTCAGGGTGACGCGCTGATCGTGCGGGTACCCAAGGCCTGACCCCTCTGTCTTACGTGAACCTCTGAACGGAGCTGTGATGCAGGACGTCTCCACCCTGGTGACCCAGGCCAGGGAAGGCCGGCCGCGGGCCGTGGCCCGGCTGATCTCGCTGGTCGAGGGGGCGTCCCCGCAGCTCAGGGAGGTCATGGAGGCACTGGCGCCGCTGACGGGGAACGCGTACGTGGTCGGCCTGACCGGTTCTCCGGGCGTGGGCAAGTCCACGTCGACCTCGGCGCTGGTGACGGCGTACCGCAAGCAGGGCAGGCGGGTCGGCGTCCTGGCCGTCGACCCGTCCTCGCCCTTCTCCGGCGGCGCCCTGCTCGGCGACCGGGTGCGGATGTCGGAGCATTCCTCCGATCCCGGGGTCTACATCCGCTCGATGGCGACCCGGGGCCACCTGGGCGGCCTCGCCTGGGCGGCGCCGCAGGCGATCCGCGTGCTGGACGCGGCCGGCTGCGACGTGATCCTGGTCGAGACGGTCGGCGTCGGCCAGTCGGAGGTGGAGATCGCCTCCCAGGCCGACACCTCGGTCGTCCTGCTCGCGCCGGGCATGGGCGACGGCATCCAGGCGGCGAAGGCCGGAATCCTCGAGATCGGCGACGTCTACGTCGTCAACAAGGCCGACCGCGACGGCGCCGACGCCACCGCGCGCGAGCTGAACCACATGCTGGGGCTCGGCGAGTCCCGGGGACCCGGCGACTGGCGCCCGCCGATCGTCAAGACGGTCGCGGCGCGCGCCGAGGGCGTCGACGAGGTCGTCGAGGCGCTGGAGAAGCACCGCGCCTGGATGGAGGAGCGGGGCGTCCTCGCCGAGCGCCGGCGGGCCCGCGCGGCCCGTGAGGTCGAGACGATCGCGGTCACGGCCCTGCGCGAGCGCATCGGCGACCTGCACGGCGACCGCCGGCTGAGCGCGCTGGCGGAGCGGATCGTCGCCGGCGACCTGGACCCGTACCGGGCCGCGGACGAACTGGTCGCGGGACTCACGGAGAGCTGACGCCGGCCGCCGGCATGGCCGGCTCGCGGGTGGCGCTGGTACGTTGACCGGCATGTACCTCCTCTTGGCATAGGGCACGCCCGGGCCCGCGCGGCCGTATCGACGGCCGGCGCGGCGACAAGGCGTCCCCTTTCCCGCCTCGAGTCGAGGAACTTCCGTGTCCACGAAGCCAGTTGCACGGCCGACGTATGCCGTCGTCCTTCATCTCCCGTACGCCCGCCGCACGTTCGCGGCCGCCCTGCTCGGCAGGCTGTCGTACGGAATCGTCCCCCTGTCCGTGATGCTCGCCGTCACCCGGGCCACCGGCTCCTACGCCGTCGCGGGTACCGCCATGGCACTGTTCGGCGGTACCAGCGTCTTCCTCTCGCCCGCGCGGGCGGCCCTCATCGACCGCCATGGGCCGCGCCGCGCGCTCGTCCCCATGGCCGCCGCCTACGCGGCCCTGCTGGGTCTGCTGACGGCGCTCGTGTGGCGCCCGGCGGCCGTCCCGCCGCTCGTCGTGGGCGCCGTGACCGCCGCGGCCGGCGCCTGCACCCCGCCGCTGGGCCCGACCATGCGGGCCGTGTGGGGGCAGCTCACCGAGGACCGGGCGCTGTTGCAGCGCGCCTACAGCCTGGACGGGGTCGCCGAGGAGCTGCTGTTCGTCTCCGGGCCCCTGATCGTCGGGGTGCTGGTGGGGTTCGCCCCGCCGACGGCCGGGATCGTCCTCGGCACCTGCCTGATGGTGGCCGGCACCGCCGGGTTCGTGCGGTCGCCGGCCGTGCGGGCGGCGGGGCCCGCCGAGCGGGCGCCGCGAGCGCGCCGGGCCGCCGCCCCGCGGGGTGCGCTGCGCGGCGTCCTGCGGCCCGTCCTCGCCGCGGGCGGCGTCGGGCTCGCGCTCGGCGCGGTGGACCTCGTGGTCGTGGCCTTCGCCGGCCGGCGGCACTACGGCGACGACGCAGTGGCCTGGACGCTGGCGGCCCTGTCCGCCGGAAGCGCCGTCGGCGGGCTGCTCAACGGGGCGGTCGCCTGGCGCGCCCCGGCCCGCGTGCGGCTGCCGCTCACGGTGGCGGGCCTCGCGCCGGCGCTGCTCGGTGCCGCCCTCGCCCCCGGCCTAGGCACCCTGGCCCTCGCCCTCGCGGCCACCGGGTTCTTCGTCGCCCCGGCCTTGACCACCGCCTACCTGAGCGCCGACGAGGCGGCGGCCCCCGAGGCGCGGGTACGGGCCGGCGCCTGGGTCAACACCGGTGTGAACGCGGGCAGTACGGCGGGCGCGGCCGGAGCGGGCGTCCTGCTGGGCGGCCTGTCCACCGCCCTCTGCTTCACGGCGGCGGCCGCGGCGGCCCTGCTGACCGCCCTGGTGACGGCGCGGGGCGCCGCCCGCGCGGACCGGGAGGCCCAGGAGGCCGTACCGGCGGTGTGACGGAGGGCCGACGGAGGGCCGGCCCCCTCGGCCCCTCGACCGCCCCTCGGTGACCCCCTCAGCGGCCTCTCGACGCCCCCGAAATGCCCGCAGGCGGCGTCCGGTGCGGACTCCGCCTGCTGTCGGTCCCGTCGAAGGGGTCCAGGGGCTCAGGGGCGTCCCCGCTGCCCGCGCAGGTGTTCCGCGATGGGCTTCAGGGCCTTGTCGAGTTCCGCCAGGGCCTCGGGCGACAGCAGGTCGATGAAGTGCCGCCGCACCGATGCCACATGGTGCGGCGCCACCCGCTGCATGGTCTCCATGCCGTGCTCGGTCAGCACCGCGTAGAGGCCGCGCCGGTCGGACTCGCAGTTCTCGCGCCGGACCAGGTTCGCGTTCTCCATCCGCGTGATCTGGTGGGAGAGGCGGCTCTTGGACTGGAGGGTGGCGGACGCGAGGTCACTCATCCGCATCCGCACGTCCTCCGACTCGGAGAGGTTCACCAGGATCTCGTAGTCGTTCATAGTCAGGCCGAACGGCTGCAGATCCCGCTCGAGCTGGTACGTCAACAGCCTGTTGACCTCCAGGTGGGTGCGCCAGGCGCACTGCTCCGCATCGGTCAGCCAGGGCGTGGCCGTCTCGGTCTCCATGAATCAAGTCTACCTAAAATGTTGAAAGGCGAACTAGTGAGGGGTGGTGTGACGGCGCGCATACGTTCGACGTCACACTCCGCAGACTACCGCTCACAGCCCGAAGCGACGCTGGAGGTCCCCCAGCTGTCCGGGAAGGCGCGGTGCGCCGGCTTGCTGTGAAGGACCTGTGTGTGCCCCACCGCCGCCGGGTACCCCCGGCTCGGGCGGGAGCACTCCCGAGGCCTGCTCGGCCATGAGGGTCTCCGAGGACTGGAGCAGGACCGTGCCGGCTCCGACGAACTCGAACTGGTGCTCCTCCCCGGAGGCGCCGCCGAGGCCCGTCATCGCACGTAGACCGCCCATTACACCTGTCAAGTAGCTGTGGTCGTAGTGATGGCACGGCGAGGGGCAGTCGGCCCAGCCGACGAGCGCCTGCGGGTCCACCCGGATCGGGGGTTCCATGAACACCACCGGACCGTTAGATGCGGCCACGAACTTTCCGGTTCCGATCAGGGTCAGAAAACCTGGCACGATCGATTGCTTGAGCGCGAGACTTGGCTGAAAAGCGAGCAGGTTGCCCGAGCGAATGGTCAGGTTGCCGTCTTCGAGGTCGTATGAATTCACGTCGAAGGCCCGGTCGGCGAGCAGCATCTTGCCCGAGCCCTCGGCCACGACCCACTCGGCGGCGTGCAGTGGCGAATGAAAGGACGTACGGACAAGTCGGTCGAGCCGGCCGTGCCCGATGCCGTTGAACTCCATCGAGCCGTAGTAGGCGATCATCTTCCCCTTCTGCAGGAACCACTGGCTCCCCTTGAGCTCCACGCAGAAGGTGTACTTGTTCACGTTGTCGTCGACCGGCAGGGTCATGGGGTCGTAGACCGTCGGGCCGCCGCCCGGAGCCCCGTACATGCTCACAGCTTCTCCTCCGAGGCCTGGACGTACACCGTGCCGCTCCCGCTGAGCTCCAGCTGGAAGGCCTCGCCGGAGCCGCGCCCCACCATGTCCCGCCAGCCCAGGGCGGTCGACAGCTTGTTGCGTACATCGCCGTGGTGGGCGACGTAGGCCTGCGGGTCGACGTGGACCGCGTGCTGCGGGGTGATCGGGATCTCGAAGACGCCGCCGTGGGCCATCACCGCCACGGAGCCGTGGCCCTTGAGCGTGGTGGTGAACAGGCCCTGGCCGGTGACCTGGCCGCGCACCATGCCCATGACGCCGCCCTGCGAGCCCATGAACATCGTGCCCTGCTGCAGCGTGCCCTCGAAGGCGAGCAGGCGGTCCGCCTCCACGTAGAGCGTGTCGCCGGTGAGGTTGATGACCTGGACGTGGTGGCCGCCGTGCCCGAACAGGACCGTGCCGCTGCCCTCGACGCTCATCAGCGGGGTCGCCTCGTTGGCCACCCGGCGGCCGATCATCGACATGATGCCGCCCTGGCCGCCCTGGAGGTTGGGGGTGAAGGACACCTCGCCCTTGTAGGCGAGCATCGCGCCGCGCTGACTGAACAGCCGCTGGCCCGGCAGCACCGTCGCCTCGACCATCTTGGAGTTGATCTCGCGGAAGGGCATCAGACGTCCCCCGCGATCGTGTTCCGCTCGCTCGGCTGTACGTACACCAGCCCGTCCCCCTCGAACCTGATCTGGAAGGCCTCGCCGCCGCCCTCGCCGAGGAAGGTGCGGAAGGTCACACCGGACTGGAAGGACTGCCGCAGGTTCCCCTGGTGCGCGATGTACGCGCCGGGGTCGACGGTCAGCGGGTACTGCGCGCTCACCCGCAGCACCACCGCCGGGCCGTCCGACATGATCGCCGCCTGGCCGTGGCCCTCGACGGTCGTCGTGAACAGCCCGTTTCCCTGCGAGGCGCCGCGCAGTCCGGTGAAGGTCGTGCCGGTCCTCAGGCCGGCGTCGGTCGCGAGCAGATTGCTCGACTCCACGTAGAGCTTGTCCCCCTGGAGAGCGACCAGGTTGATCTCGGAGGCGCGGTCCGCGAACCAGCAGGTGCCGTGCCCCTTCACCTCCATCACCGTCATCTGCTCGCCGGTGAGCCGGCGCGTCACCATCCCGCGCAGCCCCTCACCGCCGCCGCTGAGCTTCTTGAAGGCCATCTGACCGTCGTACGCGACCATCGAGCCGTTCTTCGCCTTCACGGCGTCCCCGGTCATGTCGACGGCGAGCACCTTGCTGCCTTGAAGTCGGAACATCGCCACGCTGCGAAGGTAGCCGCCGCCCGGGTGGACCGAACAGGGCCCGACGGGTGGAGAAAGCCCTGTCCGGACCCTTAGGGGACGCACATCACGTCCCCTCGTGCGACCCCTCGGCCGATGTCCGCCCGGGCGTTTGTCAGAATGGGGGAACGCTTGTGCCTCCGTTCACAAACAGCGACCTGTCTCCCACCGAAGGTGACCCGTGGACCTCAAGACCGCCACCGCCCTCCGCCGCCTGCGGCTCGTCTCGGCCCCCGAGGCCGTCTCCTTCCTGCTCCTGCTGGTCTGCTCCGTGCTGAAGCGGACCACGGACTTCAACGCGGTGCCGGTGATGGGCATGGTCCACGGCGTGCTCTTCATCCTGTACGTGGTCTTCTGGGCCGACGCCTGGAACCGCGCCAAGTGGCCGCTGGGCACGGCCGCCCTCTACTTCGTCCTCTCGATCCTGCCGACCGGCGGCTTCTTCGCCGAGCGCAAGCTCAAGCGCGCCGCCGAGGACGAGGTCATCGCCTCGCGCGCCCGCCAGGAAGGGGTCGTCAACGCATGATCGTCGCCTTCTCCGTGACGCCGCTGGGCGTCGGCGAGGACGTGGGGGAGTACGTCGCCGACGCCGTCCGCGTGGTGCGCGAGTCCGGTCTGCCGCACCGCACCGACGCGATGTTCACCTCGATCGAGGGCGAGTGGGACGAGGTGATGGACGTCGTGAAGCGGGCCGTCGCCGTCGTCGAGGAGCGGGCGCCGCGGGTGTCCCTGGTCCTCAAGGCCGACATCCGGCCCGGCGTGACCGACGGGCTCACCTCCAAGGTCGAGACGGTGGAGCGCCACCTCGCCCGGTAGGACCTCAGCAAGGAGAACCCCGGCCCGCGCGCGGGCCGGGGTTTTCTCGTCCCTGATGTTTGAGCGATCGCTCAAACAGGTGTAACTTCCTGCCCAAGCTGTTTGAGCGTTCGCTCAAAATATCTGCTGACCTGGGGGAATCAGGATGGGGCACGTAGGGCTCTATGTGGAGGCGCGGATCCGCGCCGACCTCGACGAGCTGTGGGCGCGGACGCAGGAACCCGCCCAGCACCAGCGCTGGGACCTGCGCTTCACCGAGATCGCCCTCCTCCCACGCGCGGAGGGCGAGCCGCAGCGTTTCCGGTACGCCACGCGCGTGCTGCCCTTCCTCACCGTCGCCGGCACCGGCGTCTCGGCGGGGGAGCGGGAGCGCCCGGACGGGACGCGCACGTCCGCGCTCCGGTTCGCCTCACCGCACCCGCTCTCGCTGCTGGCCGAGGGCAGCGGGTACTGGCGCTACCTCCCGGACGGCGACGGCGTCCGCTTCCTCACCGGCTACGACTACCGGCCCCGCTGGGGCGTGTTCGGCGTCCTGGCCGACCGGGTGCTGTTCCGCCCGCTCATGGGCTGGGCGACGGCCTGGTCCTTCGACCGGCTGCGGCTGTGGCTGGAGCGCGGGATCACCCCCGAGCGGGCGCGGGCGAACTGGCTGGCCGAGCTGCTCGTGCGGGCGCTGGTGATCGTCCTGGCCTGCACGGGCTTCGGCTACGGCCGCCTGCTGCGGCTGACCGGCCCGTTCGCTCCCCTCTTCTTCTACGCCACTCCGCTGCTCACGCTGGTCGCCCTGTCGCTGGCGCTCTGCGCGCCGCCGCTGTCCGGCACCCCGGCCGCCCGCCGCTGCCTGCGGACGCCGCCCACGCGCGTGCGTGCACCCCGGCTCCTGCGCACCCTGGAGAGCCACCGATGACGACGACCTCGATCTTCCGCACCGTCCTGGGCGCCGACTTCGAGCGCCTGCACCCTCAGCTGCAGCGCCGCTTCTCGGTCGGGCTGGCGAGCGGGGAGGCCTGCACCGGGCGGGGCGTGATGGACCGGATCTGGCACGGCCGGGCCTTCGTGAAGCCGTTCCTGGCGCTGGGCGCCACCCGCAACATCCTGGTCCCGCGGCCGGGCCGGCAGGTGCCGTTCGTGATCGAGAACGTTCCGTACACCGATGGCTTCGGGCGTGAGACGGTGACCTTCGTGCGCACCTTCGACCTGCCCGGACGTCCCCGGCGCTTCGACGCCCAGATGGTGCTCGGCCCCAAGGGCGACCGCATCCTGGACTACCTCGGGACGCACCAGCACCTCGCCAGCGACCTGCACCTGCGCGCCGAGCCCGACGGCTCGCTGCTGATCCGGTCCGGCGAACACCGGTTCCGGGAGGGCGTGGTGGACGTGCGGGTGCCGGAGCTGATCGGGGCCACGGCCGAGGTGCGCGAGTCGTTCGACGACGCGGCGGGCCTCTTCCGGATCCGGGTGCGGGTGGTGAACCGGTACTTCGGGCCGCTCTTCGGCTACGAGGGCTCCTTCGAGGCGTCGTACACGGACGTCCGCGCCTGCGGTGTGCGGCCGGGGCTGCGCCCCGTGCGGGAGGAGGCGCGCGCGTGAGTCCCGAGACGGCCAAGTCCGCGGAGACGAAGACGAAGCTCCTGGAGGGCGCCCTGCGCACCCTCACCGAGCAGGGCATCGCGAAGACCTCGGCGAGGACGATCGCGGCGACGGCCGGGGTCAACCAGGCGCTGGTCTTCTACCACTTCGGCTCGGTCGACGAACTCCTCGCGGCGGCCTGCCGGCACGGCACGGAGCAGCGGGTGCGGCGCTACCGGGAGCGGCTGGACGCGATCGGCTCGCTGGGCGAACTCCTGGCGTTCGGGCGGGAGATGCACGAGGAGGAGAAGGCGGGCGGGCATGTGGCGGTGCTCGGCCAGCTGCTCGCGGGCGCGCAGACGCATCCGCCGCTCGCGCCCGCGACGGCGGCGGGGCTGGAGCTGTGGATCGCGGAGATGGAGAAGGTCCTCACCCGCGTCCTGACCCGCACGCCGTTCGGCGAGTTCGCCGACCCGGCGGGTCTGGCCCGCGCCGTGGCGGCGTCGTTCGTCGGCATCGAGCTCTACGAGGGCGTCGACCCGGCGGGCGCCCACGCGGCCCTGGACACCCTGGAACAACTGGGCGCACTGGTGGCGGCGCTGGAGGACCTGGGCCCGGTGGCCCAACGCGCGGTACGGCATCGGCTGCGCCGTATGGGGGGTCGTTGAGGGCGAGTGGGCGGCGCGGGCGGGTATCGGGGAGATCCCGGGCGCGATCCTCGACGGCGGGCGTGTGCGGGGCCCGTTCGGCGGGTTCGCCGAGTCCGCGGGGCGGGCTCGCCCCGCTGCGGCGTCGGGGAGGTCTCGGCCGTGTGGCCAGGCGTACGGTGCCGCATCGGCTGCGCCGCGTGGGCGGTCGCTGAGCGAGGGTGGGCGGGTCGGGTCTTCGTGGCGCTGGAAGGTGCCGGGCCGGTCGTCCGGCGGGCTCGGGTTCAGGTTTCGCCTGATGCCAGTGCCATTCCCAACGGAGTGCGTTCGTACAGGACTTGGTGGCCGTAGCGGCGGGCCGTGAGCAGGCCCGCTCGGCGCAGGAGGGTCAGGTGGGCGGAGACGGACGACGGGGCGAGACCCAGGCGGTGCGCCAGGGCCGTCGTCGTGGCGGGTTCGTCGAGCGCGGTGAGCACGGACGCCCGGCCGCGGCCGAGGAGTTGCCCGAGCACCTCGCCCGTGCGGCCGCCCGGCTCGGACCACAATGCTCCGATGCCGCGCGCCGGGTAGACGAGGGTCGGCTGCCACGGGGGCTCGAAGGTGCTGACGACGTCCGGCCAGATGAAGACGCTGGGCATCAGGACCAGTCCCTGCCCGCCGAGCCGACGCTCGTGCCGGCCCCGGTGCTCGACGGTCAGCGTGCCCGCGTGCCAGCCGAAGCGGTGGCTGATCTCGGGCAGCAGTCCGCCCAGGCCCACCTCCGCGAGCCGCCGGGAGTGGAAGGCGACGTCCGCCTCCAGCAGGGCGCGCAGCCGGGGCCAGTCCGGGGCGACGAGGGCGCGGTACGCCTCCTCCATGAGGTCGGCGAGGTGCCCGACCATGGCGGCCGGGTCCCTCAACCAGGCGCGGGCCCGCGGCAGTTCGAGCGCGCCCGGGGTGTCCGCCAGCGACTGCGCCGTCTCCGCGCGCGCTGCCTTTGGATCGCTCGCCCGTACCGCCGCGATCTCCTCCTCGAAGGTCGCCGCCGGCCCGATCGGGGGCGGGCAGAGCCAGTCGGGGCAGTAGCCGGGCTGCGGCATCAGCAGCCACAGGTCCGCGAGGTCCAGCCCGGCCGCGGTCCGGCCCCTGCGGCGCAACCACTGCGCGTGGTAGCCCTGCCGCTCGGGCCGCTTGAGCATGCGCACCACCTCCTGCGTCTCCCAGAGCGGGGACACGGCGAAGCGGCAGCGCAGGAAGTCGTCCTCACCGAAGTGCAGACGTGACGGCATGACCACCCCCGGCGGACGAAGGCGAAACATTCGGCCTGTGCCGAATCTCTAGGATGCCCCGCCCGGTCCGAGCACGCTGCTGCCCATGCCGGACGAGCCCGAGGACACGACGACCCTGCCCGCACCACCTGCGGACGCACCGCCTGCCGCCGCACCCCGTGCCGCCGCCCCGCCCGCCGCCGCCCCGGCCGGCGACGGCCGCTACGCCGACGTCTTCGCCGTCCGCGAGTTCCGCGCCGTCTTCGCCGCCCACGCCTTCTCCCTGCTCGGCGTGATCGTCAGCGAGGTCGCCCTGTCCGTCCTCGTCTACGACCTCACCGGCTCACCCCTGATGAGCGCCCTCGCCTTCGCGCTGGGCTTTCTGCCCTACGTGGTCGGCGGCACGCTGCTGGCGGGCGTCGCCGACCGCTTCCCGGCCCGTCGGGTGCTGGTGGTGTGCGACCTGACGCAGGCCGCGTGCGTCGCGCTGATGGTGGCCTGCGGCGACCGCATCGCCGTCCTCCTCGCCCTGCGCTGCTGCCTGGCCGTCGTCTCACCCGTCTTCCAGGGCACCCGCATGGCCACGCTCACCGACATCCTCGGCGACGGCGACCTGTTCGTGCTGGGCCGGTCCCTGCTGCGGATCGTGTCGCAGAGCGCGCTGCTCGTCGGCTTCGGCCTCGGCGGGCTGCTGCTGATCGCCGTGTCGCCGCGGCACGCGCTGCTGATCACCGTCGGCACCTTCTGCGCCTCGGCCGCCCTCCTGCGCTTCGGCACCCGCCGCAGGCCCGCCCGCGCCGGTACCGGGAACCCCCTGGTGCGGGACTCCCTGCGGGGTGCCCGCCAGGTCCTCGCCCACCGCCGGGTGCGCGCCCTGCTCCTGCTCTTCTGGATCCCGCCGATGTTCTCGGTCGTCCCGGAGGCGCTGGCCGCCCCCTACGCCGACGACCTCGCCGCCGGCTCCGTGGGCCTCGGCCTGCTGATGTGCGCGCTGCCGGTGGGCACGATCGCCGGCGAGCTCTACGCGGGCTCCCGCCTGCGCCCCGCCACCCGCGAGCGCATCGCCCTCCCCCTGGTCGCCCTCACCCTTCTCCCCTACCTCGGCTACGCCCTCCACCCGGGCCTGGTCCCCTCCCTCCTCCTGCTGATGGTCGCGGGGGCGGGTTCGGCGTACACGCTCGGCCTGGACCAGTGGTTCGTCCGGGCCGTCCCCGGCGAACTGCGCGGACGGGCCATGACGTTGCTCACCGCCGGGCTGATGACGATCCAGGGCGTGGGCATGGCGCTGGCGGGCCTCGTGGCGGAGCTCGCGGGGGTGGCGGCCACCGTCGCGGGGGCCGGCGGACTGGGCGCGGCATGCTGCGCGCTGCTCGCCCTCGAGGGCCGGCGGACCGAAAGGCGAGACGGGGCTGACCACCATATGACCGGCCGGTAAGGTCAGTGCCGTGCCGAAGCCGCTCAGTCTTCCCTTCGATCCGATCGCCCGCGCCGACGAACTCTGGAAGCAGCGCTGGGGAAACGTGCCGTCGATGGCGGCCATCACCTCGATCATGCGCGCGCACCAGATCCTGCTCGCCGAGGTCGACGCGGTGGTGAAGCCGTACGGACTCACGTTCGCGCGGTACGAGGCGCTGGTGCTGCTCACCTTCTCCAAGGAGGGCGAGCTCACGATGTCGAAGATCGGCGAGCGCCTGATGGTGCACCCCACCTCCGTGACGAACACCGTCGACCGGCTGGTGAAGTCGGGTCTGGTGGCCAAGCGCCCCAACCCCAACGACGGGCGCGGCACCCTCGCCTCCATCACCGACCGGGGCCGCGAGGTGGTCGAGGCGGCCACCCGCGACCTGATGTCGATGGACTTCGGCCTCGGCGCCTACGACGCCGAGGAGTGCGGGGAGATCTTCGCGATGCTGCGGCCGCTGCGCGTGGCGGCCCACGACTTCGACGAGGACTGACGCGGGCCGACCCGGCCCAAGATCTCCCGGAACGTGCGGTTACGCTCGACGGCATGAAGAAGAGCGTGCTGACCCGCTACCGCGTCATGGCCTACGTCACCGGTGTCCTGCTGGTCCTGCTGTGCCTGAGCATGATCGCCAAGTACGGCCTGGACATCGACGGCGCCGCGGACTTCACCCGCGTCGTCGCCATCGCGCACGGCTGGCTCTACGTGATCTACCTGGTCTTCGCCTTCGACCTGGGCTCCAAGGCGAAGTGGCCGGTCGGCAAGCAGCTGTGGGTGCTGCTCGCGGGCACGATCCCGACCGCCGCCTTCTTCGTCGAGCGCAAGGTCAGCCACGAGCTGGAGACCAAGGTCGCCGACGAGGCCCCCGCGGTCGCCAAGGCCTGATCAGCGCCCCGCCGTACGCCTGGGAGCGTACGGCGGACCTGCTCGGTGCCTTGGTCGGACGTCCTACTACCTCGACATTTACTAGGACGTCCAAGTAAATTGGATCGCATGGACGCTGACGCCATCGAGGAGGGCCGCCGCCGCTGGCAGGCCCGGTACGACGCTTCGCGCAAGCGAGAGGCCGACTTCACCACGCTCTCCGGGGACCCGGTGGAGCCCGTGTACGGCCCCCGGCCGGGGGACGCCTACGACGGGTTCGAGCGGATCGGCTGGCCGGGGGAGTACCCCTTCACGCGCGGGCTGTATCCGACCGGATACCGGGGGCGGACGTGGACCATCCGGCAGTTCGCCGGGTTCGGGAACGCCGAGCAGACCAACGAGCGCTACAAGATGATCCTCGGCAACGGCGGCGGGGGCCTGTCCGTCGCCTTCGACATGCCGACGCTCATGGGCCGCGACTCCGACGACCCGCGCTCGCTCGGCGAGGTCGGGCACTGCGGCGTGGCCATCGACTCCGCGGCCGACATGGAGGTCCTGTTCAAGGACATCCCGCTGGGTGACGTGACCACCTCCATGACCATCAGTGGGCCGGCCGTGCCCGTCTTCTGCATGTACCTGGTCGCGGCCGAGCGCCAGGGCGTGGACCCCGCCGTGCTCAACGGCACGCTGCAGACGGACATCTTCAAGGAGTACATCGCGCAGAAGGAGTGGCTCTTCCAGCCCGAGCCCCATCTGCGCCTGATCGGCGACCTGATGGAGCACTGCGCCGCCGGCATCCCCGCCTACAAGCCGCTGTCCGTCTCCGGCTACCACATCCGCGAGGCCGGCTCGACGGCCGCGCAGGAGCTCGCCTACACGCTGGCCGACGGGTTCGGGTACGTGGAGCTGGGGCTCAGCCGCGGGCTGGACGTCGACGTGTTCGCGCCCGGGCTGTCCTTCTTCTTCGACGCGCACGTCGACTTCTTCGAGGAGATCGCCAAGTTCCGTGCGGCGCGCCGCATCTGGGCGCGCTGGATGCGGGACGTGTACGGCGCGCAGAGCGAGAAGGCGCAGTGGCTGCGCTTCCACACGCAGACCGCCGGTGTCTCGCTGACCGCGCAGCAGCCGTACAACAACGTCGTGCGTACGGCCGTGGAGGCGCTCGCGGCGGTGCTCGGCGGGACCAACTCGCTGCACACCAACGCCCTGGACGAGACCCTCGCGCTGCCGAGCGAGCAGGCGGCGGAGATCGCGCTGCGCACGCAGCAGGTGCTGATGGAGGAGACCGGGGTCGCCAACGTCGCGGACCCGCTGGGCGGTTCGTGGTTCGTCGAGCAGCTGACGGACCGGATCGAGGCGGACGCGGAGAAGATCTTCGAGCAGATAAAGGAGCGCGGGCTGCGGGCGCACCCGGACGGGAAGCACCCGATCGGGCCGATCACCTCCGGGATCCTGCGCGGGATCGAGGACGGCTGGTTCACCGGCGAGATCGCCGAGTCGGCCTTCCGCTACCAGCAGGCCCTGGAGAAGGGCGACAAGCGGGTCGTGGGTGTGAACGTCCACCACGGGTCGGTCACCGGCGACCTGGAGATCCTGCGCGTCAGCCACGAGGTCGAGCGCGAGCAGGTCCGGGTGCTGGCCGCCCGCAAGTCCGCCCGGGACGACGCCGCCGTGCGCACGGCGCTGGACGGCATGCTCGCCGCCGCGCGCGACGGTTCGAACATGATCGGGCCGATGCTCGACGCGGTGCGCGCGGAAGCCACGTTGGGCGAGATCTGCGGGGTGCTGCGGGACGAGTGGGGCGTCTACACGGAGCCCGCGGGCTTCTGACGCCCAAAAGCTCCACGAGGGACTGACGGGAGCTAGGACGCCCCCGTCAGTCCCACCAGGAGTACGCGCGTGAAGTCGCGTACCCACACCTCGTCCGCCGGTTCCGCGCTGACCAGCGTGCGGTGGACCACCGCGCCCGCCACCACGTCGAAGATGAGGTCGACCGTGCGGGCGGCCTCCGACGGGTCCGTCTCCGGCGGGAGTTCGCCGCGGACCTGGGCGCGGGCGCGACCCTCCCGAACCAGCCTTTTCTGCCGGGTGACGATCGAGTCGCGGATGCGCTCGCGCAGCGCCTCGTCGCGGGTGGCCTCGGCGACCACCGCCATCAGCCCGCTCCTGGCCTCCGGACGGGCCAGGATCGCCGCGAACTGCAGGACCACGCCCTCGATGTCGGCGGCCAGGGTGCCGCGGTCGGGCAGCACGAGCTCGTCGAAGAGCTCCGCCACCGCGTCGACCACCAGCTCGTTCTTGCCCGCCCAGCGGCGGTAGAGGGTCGTCTTCGCAACGCCGGCGCGCGTCGCCACGTCTCCCAGGGTGAGCTTGGACCAGCCCAGCTCCACCAGCGCCTCCCGCGTGGCCGCGAGGATCGCGGCATCGGCCTCGGCGCTGCGCGGGCGTCCTGAGGCGCGTGGGGCGGGTGTGCGGCTCTGCATCCGTCGACCATAACCGGCGGTTGTCGTGACGCAGTGAGGGAGATCACCGGGGGGTGGTCGCGGAGAGGCACCCGGTGCCATTACGCTACGACTCGTAGCGAAACCACTGGCGTGGCGCGGGGTGGGGACCCGGCGCCGGACACAGCGCAGTACGACCGGCTTTCACACGGCTTTTCACACACCGCGGGCGGACGGGGGAGGATAGACGCATGCAGCCACGGAACATGTCCATGAGCGGAGTCGTCGACCTCGCCGCGGTGAAGGCGGCCCAGGAGGCCAAGGCGAAGGCGGAGCAGGCCCGCGCGGAAGCGGTGCGCACGGGCGGCGGCCCGGGCGCCGTCTCCCCGGCCGACCTGGTGATCGACGTCGACGAGGCCGGATTCGAGCGCGACGTCCTGCAGCGGTCCACCGAGGTACCCGTCGTCATCGACTTCTGGGCCGAGTGGTGCGAGCCCTGCAAGCAGTTGAGCCCGGTCCTGGAGCGTCTCGCCGTCGAGTACTCCGGCCGCTTTCTGCTCGCAAAGGTCGACGTCGACGCCAATCAGATGCTGATGCAGCAGTTTGGGATCCAGGGCATCCCGGCCGTCTTCGCGGTCGTCGCCGGCCAGGCGCTGCCGCTCTTCCAGGGAGCCGCAGGCGAGGCCCAGATCCGCCAGACCCTCGACCAGTTGGTGCAGGTCGCCGAGCAGCGCTTCGGCCTGACCGGCCTGACCGTCGACCCCGAGGCCGAGCCTGGCGGCGCCCAGCCCGCGGCCGAGGCCGTGCCCGCCGGGCCGTACGACGCGCTTCTCGAGGCGGCCGTGCGGGCCCTGGACTCGGGGGACCTCGCCGGCGCGGTGCAGGCGTACAAGAACGTACTGAGCGACGACCCGGGCAACCCCGAGGCCAAACTGGGGCTCGCCCAGGCCGAGTTGCTCCAGCGCGTGCAGGGCCTGGACCCGCAGCAGGTGCGCAGGGACGCCGCCGACAAGCCGGCCGACGTCCAGGCGCAGATCGCCGCGGCCGACCTCGATCTGGTCGGCGGTCATGTGGAGGACGCCTTCGGGCGCCTCATCGACACGGTCCGGCGCACGGTCGGTGACGACCGGGACGCGGTACGGGTGCGACTGCTGGAGCTCTTTGAGGTCGTTGGGACCGATGATCCCAGGGTGGCGACGTCACGCAGAGCACTCGCGCGTGCACTGTTCTAGCAGGGTGGCGGGCCGGTTCTGACCAGTCGCTAAACGCCAGGGCATGTGATGCCCAAGTGAAAGATTTGCCGATGGAACGTCAGTGCGGCCGCGCTTTACCAAATCTTGGTAAACGCGGCCGCTGTTACTGCCAGTAAGTTCTGGGCGTTGATCTGTCGGTTTCTGTCCAATGATCAACGGTTTTGTCTCGGCCCCGGACTGCACCCTCCGTCGTCGCCCGAGACCTGTGGGTCGTCCATCGGTTATCCGGCCGTTACTACCGAGTAACGAAGCCCCTTGTGCGGGCGGCGAGAATGCACCACGATCGGCGACGCTCGGTCCATTCACGTACCCCGACAGCCGGTTGGGTTGCGCGAGTTCCTTGGGTCCCCACCGAGCAGAGCCGACGTCACTGGCGCCGGCTCTTGGGCAGGGGGGTCTTCGCCCACCCGGCGAAGCCTGTCCAGCAAGGTTGTGCGTGATGCGTGTCAGGCGCGACCAGTGGTTGTCGCTCGGGGGTGATCGCCGGTGTCGGTGCGCGGTTCGCGCCTCCGAGTGCAGGCGCTCTCCTTCCCGAGGACGTAGCACTTCTCCCATCCCTGCCCGGCCGAGCCGCCGACTAGGGGCGGTCGGGATCAGGAGATGTACGTCCGAGAAGGAGGAAATATGGAGTCCCAGGTGCGTGGCGGGACCAGATGGAAGCGGTTCGCTGTGGTCATGGTGCCCAGCGTCGCCGCTACGGCCGCGATAGGTGTCGCCCTCGCGCAGGGCGCTCTCGCCGCGTCGTTCAGCGTGTCCGGCCAGCAGTTCAAGGTGACGGCCGACCAGCTGACCGGCACCGGCTTCTCTCAGTACGGTGCCATCGACTCGGGGTACACCCTCGACGGCAAGAAGACGGCACACCCGGTCGCGGTCTCGGCATTCAAGTCCGCGAGCATCAAGGGCCTGTGCCAGTCCGTGGTCACCCCGGACATCCCGCTGATCGGCAGTGTCAGCCTCGTTCTGAAGGCCGGCGGCGGCAGCACGCCGGTGGAGGCGGACAACCTCTACATCGACCTCGATGACCTGAGCGCCGACGCGACGTTCAAGAACATCGACATCGGTGTGGCCGCCAAGGACGCCACCAAGGGTCCTGGCATTCACAGCGGTGACACCGCGAACCCGTACGGTTTCGCGCAGCAGGCCGACTCGGCCACGCTGAGCGGAGTGAAGCAGACGGCGTGGGCCACCACCGCCGGAACCTTCAAGCTCAGCGGGCTGAAGATGTCCGTGCAGACGGGCACGCACGAGTGCTACTAAGCACCCGTTGACGGGCGGGGGAGCCGATGGCGCCCCCGCCCGTCGACCTTCCACCACTTTCTTCACACGCTGTACAACCCACCACCACAGCACCACCACCACAGCAAAGCCGCACCAGGGAGCTGTATTCCATGAGCGCCGAGACTCCTGCCGAGCCCGCCGGCCAGTTCAGTCGCCGGAGGGTGCAGTTCCGCGCCTGGCGGGGCGAGCGGCCGTTCTGGGCCGGTCTGTTCGTCATGCTCGCCGGACTCCCCATCGCCTACTTCCCCTACGCCCACCTCCAGGTGGGCCACCTGACGCTGGCGATGGCCACCACCGCCGGTGCCGGGTCCCTGATCATCGGCGTCCTGCTCGTCGTGCTGGGCTTCAGCCTGTGGTTCCAGAAGCACGTGCGCACGTTCGCGGGCATCGCGGCGATCCTGCTGGGGCTGGTCTCCATCCCGGTGTCCAACATCGGCGGCTTCCTGATGGGCTTCCTGCTCGCGCTGATCGGCGGCGCCATGGCCGTGGCCTGGGCCCCGGGCGAGCCGCCCGCCGAGGAGGCGCGCGAGGACGACCCGGCGACGGGCGGTGCCCCCGCGGCCATGGACCCGGACACCACCATCCTCAAGCCCGTGGTGGGCGAGCCGAACGATCTGTCAGGAACGAGCCCGGCCAACGGGGCGAACGGGAGGCACAGTGCCGGCTGACGAGGTGATCCACGGGGCTGATGTGGACGAGTCCCGTGTGAGATCCGGGCCGCGCCACGCGGCCCCCAGGAAGCCGCTGTTCACCAGGTTCCACATGCCGGCCGGCAAGGCGATAGCCATGGCGGCGATGCCGACGGCGGTTCTCGTGGGCATGGGCTTCACGTCCTCGCTCGCCCTCGCGGACAGCGGTGGCTCGCCGTCCCCCACGGCCAAGAGCCTGACCGCGGACGAGTACAAGGACTGCGTGGCCGCACTGGGCGACAACGCGTCGGCCTCGCCGTCGCCGTCCGCCTCGGAGAGCAAGACGGACGACAAGGCGACCCCGTCGCCCTCGTCCACCCCGGACGCGTCGAAGGACTCCTCGAAGGGCTCCACGGGCTCCTCGGACTCGTCGTCGGACTCGGGTTCGGACGGCAAGGCCACGCCCACGCCGTCCGCCACGGACAGCTCGAAGGACACGTCGAGCGGTGACACCGCCTCGCCGAGCCCCTCGGCGTCCGAGAGCAGCGGCGGCGGTCTGCTGAGCGGCGTCGGCGACGCGCTCGGCAGCCTGCTGGGCGGCGGTTCGTCGTCGAGCACGAGCGCGACGCCGTCCGCGTCGGCCTCGCCGAGCGCGAGCGCGAGTTCGTCCTCGGACTCGGGCAAGAGCCTCACGGACACCGTCGGGGACACGACCAAGAAGGTCACCGACACGGTGAACAGCACCGTGAAGGACACGACCGACAAGGTCTCCAAGGCGACCGAGGACGCGACCAAGGCGGCCCAGAAGGCGGCCGACGCGGCCACCTCCGCGGCGAGCCCCTCGCCGAGCTCCAGCGCGGACGCGGGCAACTGCCCCACCGCCACGGACGACGAGAGCGGCGTCGACAACAAGGTGCCGGTGGCGGACGACCCCTGGTACCTGAACGCCAGCTCGCTGCTGCTGAAGGGCGCCGACTACAAGGGCGTCGTCGAGGTGAAGACGGCCAACGGCACCACCAAGAAGGTGCTGAAGTACATCATCTCCGGCGGCACCGACATCGGTGACCTGCACCAGACGGTCAAGGACAAGCAACAGGGCAAGACCTACCACGTGCAGGCCGGCTCGGGGACGACGTCCACCATCCGCGACGGCGACACGACGATGTACACGGAGTCCATCTCCGGGAACCTCTTCGGTCTGATCCCGATCACGTTCAGCCCGGACAGCCCGCCGCCGCTGAACATCCCGCTGATCTACTTCACCAACGTGAAGGTGGTCCAGGCCGCGCAGTTCGGCGGGACCCTGCACGTGCCGGGTATGCACGTGTACACGACCGACGGCGCCGGCTGAGCGCCGCCACAGGCCCGTTCGGGAGCCGCACAAGCGCTGAGGGCGCCCCCTGTCGCAGGGGGCGCCCTCAGCGCCGTAGAAAGGCCGTCAAGGCCCTTTGCGAGTCCGTCAGTTGCTGCCGCCGCCGATGTGGTGGACGCGGAGCATGTTGGTGGTGCCGGGGACGCCGGGGGGCGAGCCGGCGGTGATGATGACGACCTCGCCCGGGTGGAAGCGGTTGATCTTGGCGATCTCCTGGTCGACCATGTCGACCATCTCGTCCGTGGTGTTCACGAACGGCACGATGTGCGACTCCACGCCCCAGCTGAGCGTCAGCTGGTTGCGGGTGTCCTCGTCGGTGGTGAAGGCGATGATCGGCTGCTGGGCGCGGTAGCGCGACAGCCGGCGGGCGGTGTCGCCGGACTGGGTGAAGGCCACCAGGCCCGTGCCGCCCAGGAAGTCGGCGATCTCGCACGCGGCGCGCGCGACCGAACCGCCCTGCGTGCGCGGCTTCTTGCCGGGCACGAGCGGCTGCAGGCCCTTGCTCAGCAGCTCCTCCTCGGCCGCGGCGACGATCTTCGACATCGTCTTCACGGTCTCGACCGGGTAGGCGCCCACGCTCGACTCGGCGGACAGCATGACCGCGTCCGCGCCGTCCAGGATCGCGTTGGCGACGTCGGACGCCTCGGCGCGCGTGGGGCGGGAGTTGGTGATCATCGACTCCATCATCTGGGTCGCCACGATCACCGGCTTGGCGTTGCGGCGGCACAGCTCGATGAGCCGCTTCTGCACCATGGGGACCTTCTCGAGCGGGTACTCGACGGCCAGGTCGCCGCGGGCCACCATGACGGCGTCGAACGCCATCACGACGTCCTCCATGTTGTCCACCGCCTGCGGCTTCTCCACCTTGGCGATGACGGGGACCCGGCGGCCCTCCTCGTCCATCACCTTGTGGACGTCGGCCACGTCCCGGGCGTCCCGCACGAAGGACAGCGCGACCATGTCGCAGCCCATGCGCAGCGCGAAGCGGAGGTCCTCGACGTCCTTCTCGCTCAGCGCGGGCACGTTGACGGCCGCGCCGGGCAGGTTGATGCCCTTGTGGTCGGAGACGACACCGCCCTCGATGACGATCGTCCTGACCCGCGGGCCGTCGACGTCCAGGACCTTCAGCTCGACGTTGCCGTCGTTGATCAGGATCTGGTCGCCGCGGTCGACGTCGCCGGGCAGGCCCTTGTACGTCGTGCCGCAGATGGACTTGTCGCCCGGGACGTCCTCGGCGGTGATGACGAACTCGTCACCGCGCTCGAGCTCGACCGGGCCCTCGGCGAAGGTCTCCAGGCGGATCTTGGGGCCCTGCAGGTCGGCCAGGACACCGATGGCCCGGCCGGTTTCCTTGGACGCGGCCCGGACGCGGTCGTACCGCGCCTGGTGCTCGGCGTGCGATCCGTGGCTGAAGTTGAACCTGGCCACGTTCATTCCGGCCTCGATCATCGAGACCAGCATTTCGTGTGAGTCGACCGCGGGGCCGAGGGTGCAGACGATTTTCGAACGGCGCATGGGGGCGATCCTATCGGTTTGTTTCGCCGCGGAATATTCCGTCTGGCGGAAGATACAAATGGGCGGGTCCGCGCTCAGGCGTGTTACTCCGGTGTATTCCTCGGCGGTCGCCGCCTAGCTGTTCTTCGCGACCAGTTCGTAGGTCTGTGTGGCGATCTCCAGTTCCTCGTCGGTCGGCACCACCGCGACCGCCACGCGCGCGTGCGCCGGCGAGATCAGCCGCGGTTCGTCACTGCGTACGGCGTTCAGTTCCCCGTCCACCGCAAGGCCCAGGTTCTCCAGCCCCGCGACAGCAGCCTCCCGCACCGGACTCGCGTTCTCCCCGACTCCCGCTGTGAAGGCGATCGCGTCCACCCGGCCGAGTACGGCGTAATAGGCGCCGATGTACTTCTTCAGGCGGTGAATGTATATGTCGAAGGCGAGTTGCGCCTCTTCGTCACCTTCGTCGATCCGGCGCCGGATCTCCCGCATGTCGTTGTCGCCGCACAGGCCGAACAGACCGCTCCTCTTGTTGAGAAGAGTGTCGATCTCGTCCATGGACATTCCGCCAACCCGGGCCAAATGGAAGATGACGGCCGGATCCAAATCCCCGGACCGCGTACCCATCACCAGCCCCTCCAAAGGCGTCAGTCCCATGGAGGTGTCCACGCACCGGCCCTTCTCGACCGCGGAGGCCGAGGCTCCGTTGCCCAGGTGCAGCACGATGACGTTCACCTCGGACGGGTCCTTGCCCAGCAGCCGGGCGGTCTCCCGGGAGACGTAGGCGTGCGAGGTGCCGTGGAAGCCGTAGCGGCGGATGCGGTACCGGTCGGCGACCGCCGGGTCGACGGCGTAGCGGGCCGCGGACTCCGGCATGGTCGTGTGGAACGCGGTGTCGAAGACCGCGACCTGCGGCAGGTCGGGGCGCATCGTCTGTGCGGTGCGGATGCCGGTGAGGTTCGCCGGGTTGTGCAGCGGGGCGACCGGGATCAGCCGCTCGATCTCGGCGAGCACCTCCTCGTCGACGACCGTGGGCTCGGTGAAGGTCATCCCGCCGTGCACCACCCGGTGCCCGATGGCCGCCAGGTCCGGCGAGTCCAGGCCGAGGCCGTCGTGGCCCAGCTCCTCGGCGACCGCCTTGAGGGCCGCGTCGTGGTCGGCGATCGGCCCGGAGCGCTCGCGGGTGTCGCCGGTGGCCAGGCACGTGTGCTTCAGCCGCGAGGTCTGCTCGCCGATCCGCTCGACGAGCCCGGCGGCCAGCCGGCTGCCCGTCCGCATGTCGAGCAGCTGGTACTTCACCGACGAGGAGCCGGAGTTGAGGACGAGGACGCGGGACGCGCTCACTGGGCGGCTGCCCTTTCGTCGGAGTCGTTCGAGTTCTGGGCCTGGACGGCCGTGATGGCGACGGTGTTGACGATGTCCGAGACCAGGGCGCCCCGGGACAGGTCGTTGACCGGCTTGCGCAGGCCCTGCAGTACCGGCCCGACCGCGATGGCGCCGGCCGAACGCTGCACGGCCTTGTAGGTGTTGTTGCCCGTGTTCAGGTCCGGGAAGATCAACACGCTGGCCTGGCCCGCCACTTCGGAGCCCGGCAGCTTGGTGGCCGCGACGCTCGGCTCCACGGCGGCGTCGTACTGGATCGGCCCCTCGATCATCAGGTCGGGGCGCCGCTGCCGCACCAGCTTCGTCGCCTCGCGCACCTTGTCGACGTCGGCGCCCGTGCCGGAGGTGCCCGTCGAGTACGAGAGCATCGCGATCCGCGGCTCCACGCCGAACCGCGCGGCCGTGGCCGCGGACTGGACGGCGATGTCGGCCAGCTGCGCCGCGTTCGGGTCCGGGTTCACGGCGCAGTCGCCGTAGACGAGGACCTTGTCGGCGAGACACATGAAGAAGACGGACGAGACGATGTCGGTGTCCGGCTTGGTCTTGATGATCTCGAAGGCGGGCCGGATGGTCGCGGCGGTCGAGTGCACCGAACCCGACACCATGCCGTCGGCCAGCCCCTGCTCGACCATCAGCGTGCCGAAGTAGTTCACGTCGGAGACCACGTCGTACGCGAGCTCGACGGTGACGCCCTTGTGGGCGCGGAAGTGTGCGTACTTCTCGGCGAAGGAGTCGCGCAGCTCGCTGGTGGCCGGGTCGATCAGCTCGGTGCCGCCCAGGTCGATGCCGAGGTCGGCGGCCTTCTTGCGGATCTGCTCGACCGGGCCGAGCAGGGTGAGGTCGCAGACCCCGCGGCGCAGCAGCACCTCCGCGGCGTGCAGGACCCGCTCCTCGGTGCCCTCCGGCAGGACGACCCGCCGCCTGTCGGCGCGGGCCTGCTCCAGCAGCTTGTGCTCGAACATCATCGGCGTGAGGCGGTCGCTGCTGGGCGCGGAGACCCGCTTGAGCAGGTCCCCGGTGTCCACATAGTGCTCGAACAGGCCGAGCGCGGTCTCCGCCTTGCGCGGTGTGGCCGCATTCAACTTCCCCTCCAGGGAGAAGAGTTCGGCGGCGGTGGGGAAGCTGTTTCCGGCCACCGAGAGCACCGGGGTGCCGGGGGCCAGGCGGCCGGCGAGGGTGAGGATGTCGTCGCTCGGCACCTCGTTCAGGGTGAGCAGCACACCGGCGATCGGTGGGGTGCCGGCGCTGTGCGCGGCCATCGAGCCGACGACGAGGTCGGCGCGGTCCCCGGGGGTGACGACCAGGCAGCCCGGGGTCAGGGCGCCGAGGAAGGTCGGCAGCATCGCGCCGCCGAAGACGAAGTCGAGGGCGTCGCGCGCCAGTCCGGCGTCGTCGCCGAGCAGCACCTTGGCGCCGAGCGCCTGGGCGATCTGGGAGACGGTGGGCGCGGAGAGGGCGGGCTCGTCCGGGACGACGTAGCACGGCACGGGGAGCCGGGCGGTGAGGCGCTGTGCGATCTCGTCCCGGTCGTCGCGGGCGACCCGGTTGGTCACCATGGCCAGCACGTCGCAGCCCAGGCCCTCGTACGCCCGGTAGGCGTTGCGCGTCTCGGCGAGCACGGACTCGGCGTTCTGCCCGCGGGCGCCGACCACCGGGATCACGGACGCCCCGAACTCGTTGGCGAGACGGGCGTTCAGGGACAGCTCGTCGGGGAGCTGGGTGTGGGCGTAGTCGGTGCCGAGGACGAGGACGACCTCGTAGTCGCGCGCGACCGCGTGGAAACGGTCGACGAGCGTCGACACCAGCTCGTCCGTGCCCTGTTCGGCCTGGAGGGCGGACGCCTCGTGGTAGTCCATGCCGTAGACCGTGGCCGGGTCCTGGGACAGCCGGTACCGGGAGCGCAGCAGCTCGAAGAGGCGATCGGGGCTGTGGTGGACGAGCGGCCGGAAGACGCCGACCCGGTCGACCTGCCGGGTCAGCAGCTCCATGACCCCCAGTTCGGCTATCTGGCGGCCGTCGCCGCGGTCGATTCCGGTCACGTACACGCTGCGCGTCACGCGTGCTCTCCGTTTCGTCTGGCGTCGGGTGAGGGCTCGCGACATCGCCCACCGGGGTGAGCGGAACGTTCTTGACAATACCCCCGTGGCTGGATATGGCGCCCATCAGCCCGGGTCCCCCGGGCCGGGACCTGCGGCCTTGTGCGGAGGCGGGCGGGGATCGGCGCCCCCGTGCCGGACATGAAACAATCGGACCGGCTCACCGGTACCGAAAGCGAGCAGGAGACACAGCACGATGCGCATCGGAGTTCTCACCGCAGGCGGAGACTGCCCCGGCCTGAACGCCGTGATCCGGTCGGTCGTGCACCGCGCCGTCGACAACTACGGCGACGAGGTGATCGGTTTCGAGGACGGCTACGCCGGTCTGCTGGACGGGCGCTACCGCACCCTCGACCTGGAGTCGGTCAGCGGCATCCTGGCCCGCGGCGGCACCATCCTCGGCTCCTCCCGCCTGGAGCGGGACCGGCTGCGCGAGGCCTGCGAGCGCGCCGAGGACATGGTCGAGGCCTTCGGCATCGACGCGCTCATCCCGATCGGCGGCGAGGGCACGCTGACGGCCGCGCGCATGCTGTCCGACGCCGGCCTGCCGGTGGTGGGCGTGCCGAAGACGATCGACAACGACATCTCCTCCACCGACCGCACCTTCGGCTTCGACACGGCGGTCGGCGTCGCCACCGAGGCGATGGACCGCCTGAAGACCACGGCCGAGTCCCACCAGCGCGTGATGGTGGTCGAGGTCATGGGCCGGCACGCGGGCTGGATCGCGCTGGAGTCCGGCATGGCGGCCGGCGCGCACGGCATCTGCCTGCCCGAGCGGCCCTTCGACCCGGCCCACCTGGTCAAGATGGTCGAGGAGCGCTTCTCCCGCGGCAAGAGGTTCGCGGTCGTGTGCGTGGCGGAGGGCGCCCACCCGGCCGAGGGCACCATGGACTACGGCCACGGCGAGATCGACCAGTACGGCCACGAGCGCTTCCAGGGCATCGGCACGGCGCTGGCCTACGAGCTGGAGCGGCGGCTCGGCAAGGAGGCCAAGCCGGTCATCCTCGGCCACGTCCAGCGCGGCGGCGTCCCGACGGCGTACGACCGCGTCCTCGCCACCCGCTTCGGCTGGCACGCGATCGAGGCGGCACACCGCGGCGAGTTCGGCAGGATGACCGCGCTGCGCGGCACCGACATCGTGATGGTGCCGCTCGCGGAGGCGGTCACCGAGCTGAAGACGGTGCCGAAGGACCGCATGGAGGAGACGGAGTCGGTCTTCTAAAGGGTGTTGCGGAAGGTTGTGTTCGGGCAGGTCAGGGCCCGTGGAGGCAGTCCTCTGGTCATGATGCGAGGGCGAGGTTGTGCATGTGGGC
>NZ_JBHVGU010000031.1:106312-123273 GCF_042800575.1 Streptomyces sp. NPDC057616 | reverse complement strand
TTGGGGGGGCACAAACCCGGGCGCCTCCCCCCCCCCCCTTTTGCCACGTTTCTGCTGTGCGAGCTGTCAGGCGTCCTCGTGGACGACTGCGCGGCGTGCATCGGCGTCCAGCACGCCCCAGCTGATCAGCTGCTCGGTGAGGACCGAGGGCGACTGGTCGTAGATGACGGCGAGTGTGCGCAGGTCGTCCTGGCGGATCGAGAGCACCTTGCCGTTGTAGTCGCCGCGCTGCGACTGGATCGTGGCCGCGTACCGCTGGAGGGGGCCGGCCTTCTCCGGCGGCACGGTCGCCAGCCGCTCCAGGTCCAGGACCAGCTTCGGCGGCGGCTCGGCGGCGCCGCCCGGGGTGGTGCCCGGCAGGAGCTCCTGCACCGGGACCCCATAGAAATCCGCCAGTTCGGCGAGGCGCTGCACGGTCACGGCTCGGTCGCCGCGCTCGTACGATCCGACCACTACCGCCTTCCAGCGTCCCTGGCTCTTCTCCTCGACACCGTGGAGGGAAAGGCCCTGCTGGGTGCGGATGGCCCGGAGCTTGGCCCCGAGCTGTTTGGCGTATTCGCTGGACATATAGCTCCCCGGACACTGTGTCGGCGCAGCTTGAGGGGTCCCGAGCCGCGCGTCTCGTAACTCACTGTGAGGTTACGCAGCGTGACTCTCGTGCGTCAAGCCGAATGGTCCACACCGACTCTTCCGTTGCGGCGGTGGCTGATTACGCCAGGGGGGTGATCTGGGGTGTCGTGCGGGCCTGCTACCGTTGATGGCGCAAATCCGACGTCCTTTAAGGTCCGTCCCGTGAGGCGGAGAAGGAGGTCCGTTTCGTATGGACACGCAGGACACGCAGTCGTCCGATGCCCGGCCCGTGCTCGAAGGCCCTGACATCGCGCGGGTACTGACCCGCATCGCCCACGAGATCGTCGAGCGCGCCAAGGGCGCCGACGACGTGGTGCTCCTCGGCATTCCGACCCGAGGCGTCTTCCTCGCCCAGCGGCTCGCCGCCAAGCTCGAGGAGATCACCGCCCGCAAGATCCCCGTCGGTTCGCTCGACATCACCATGTACCGCGACGACCTGCGCATGCACCCGCCGCGTGCGCTGGCCCGCACCGAGATCCCCGGTGACGGCATCGACGGCAAGCTCGTCGTCCTCGTCGACGACGTGCTCTTCTCCGGCCGCACCGTCAGAGCCGCCCTCGACGCGCTGAACGACGTCGGGCGCCCGCGCGCGGTCCAGCTCGCGGTCCTCGTCGACCGCGGCCACCGCGAACTGCCCATCCGCGCCGACTACGTCGGCAAGAACCTCCCCACGTCGCTGCGGGAGACGGTCAAGGTCCTGCTCGCCGAGGAGGACGGTCGCGACACCGTGCTGCTCGGCGTGAAGCAGACCCAGTAGCAGCCGCGGGGGCCGCACCGCCCCGGTGCGCCCCGGCCTGCCCGGAATCTCCCGAACCTGAACTGCCTTACGGAGCCTGACAGATGCAGCGTCATCTCATCTCGGCCGCCGACCTCACCCGCGACGACGCCGTCCTGATCCTCGACACCGCCGAGGAGATGGCCCGGGTCGCCGACCGGCCGATCAAGAAACTGCCGACCCTGCGCGGCCGCACGGTCGTCAACCTCTTCTTCGAGGACTCCACGCGCACGCGGATCTCCTTCGAGGCCGCCGAGAAGCGGCTGTCCGCGGACGTCATCAACTTCACCGCCAAGGGCTCGAGCGTCTCCAAGGGCGAGTCCCTGAAGGACACCGCCCAGACGCTGGAGGCCATGGGCGTGGACGCCGTGGTCATCCGGCACGGCGCCTCCGGGGCGCCCTACCGCCTCGCAAACTCCGGCTGGATCGACGCCGCCGTCATCAACGCCGGCGACGGCACGCACCAGCACCCCACGCAGGCCCTGCTCGACGCCTTCACCATGCGGCGCCGGCTGGTCGGCCGGGACGCCGGGCTCGGCCAGGACCTGTCCGGCAAGCGCATCACGCTCGTCGGCGACGTCCTGCACAGCCGCGTCGCCCGCTCCAACGTCGACCTGCTGCACACCCTCGGCGCCGAGGTCACCCTGGTCGCGCCGCCCACCTTGGTGCCGGTCGGCGTCGGGACCTGGCCCTGCGAGGTGTCGTACGACCTCGACTCCGTGCTGCCCAAGTCCGACGCGGTGATGATGCTGCGGGTCCAGCGCGAGCGCATGAACGCCGCGTTCTTCCCGACCGAGCGCGAGTACTCCCGTCGCTACGGCCTGGACGGCGAGCGCATGGCGAAGATGCCCGAGCACGCCATCGTGATGCACCCCGGCCCGATGGTCCGCGGCATGGAGATCACCGCCGAGGTCGCCGACTCCGACCGCTGCACCGTCGTCGAGCAGGTCGCTAACGGAGTCTCCATCCGGATGGCCGTCCTGTACCTGCTGCTCGGTGGCAACGAGCCCGCCGTCACCCACACCCGCCCCGCCGGTCCCGAGGAGACGTAAGACCATGAGCAAGATCCTGATCCGTGGTGCGAAGGTGCTCGGCGGCGAGGCCCAGGACGTCCTGATCAACGGCTCGGTCATCGAGGCGGTCGGCACGGGGCTGTCCGGCGAGGGCGCCGAGGTCGTCGAGGCCGCCGGCAAGGTGCTGCTGCCGGGCCTGGTCGACCTGCACACGCACCTGCGCGAGCCGGGCCGCGAGGACTCCGAGACCGTGCTGACCGGCACGCGCGCCGCGGCGAGCGGCGGCTTCACGGCCGTCTTCGCCATGGCCAACACCTTCCCGGTCGCCGACACCGCCGGCGTCGTCGAGCAGGTCTACCGGCTCGGCCAGGAGCACGGCTACTGCGACGTGCAGCCCATCGGCGCCGTCACCGTCGGCCTGGAGGGCAAGAAGCTCGCCGAGCTGGGCGCCATGCACGAGTCCGCCGCCGGAGTCACCGTCTTCTCGGACGACGGCAAGTGCGTCGACGACGCCGTGATCATGCGGCGCGCGCTGGAGTACGTGAAGGCCTTCGGTGGAGTCGTCGCCCAGCACGCGCAGGAGCCGCGGCTGACCGAGGGCGCCCAGATGAACGAGGGGATCGTCTCCGCCGAGCTGGGCCTCGGCGGCTGGCCGGCGGTGGCCGAGGAGTCGATCATCGCCCGCGACGTCCTGCTCGCCGAGCACGTCGGCTCCCGCGTGCACATCTGCCACCTCTCGACCGCGGGCTCCGTGGAGATCGTGCGCTGGGCCAAGTCCCGCGGCATCGACGTCACGGCCGAGGTGACCCCGCACCACCTGCTCCTGACGGACGAGCTGGTGCGCACCTACAACCCGGTCTACAAGGTCAACCCGCCGCTGCGCACCGAGCGCGACGTGATCGCCCTGCGCGAGGCGCTCGCCGACGGCACGATCGACATCGTCGCCACCGACCACGCCCCGCACCCGCACGAGGACAAGGACTGCGAGTGGGCCGCCGCCGCCATGGGGATGGTGGGCCTGGAGACCGCGTTGTCGGTGGTGCAGGAGACCATGGTCGACACCGGGCTCCTCACCTGGGCCGGGGTCGCCGAGCGCATGTCCGTCAAGCCGGCCGAGATCGGCGGGGCGAAGGGCCACGGGCGTCCCGTCTCGGCTGGTGAGCCCGCCAACCTCACGCTCGTCGACACGGCATACCGTGGGTCGGTGGACCCCGCGGGCTTCGCCTCGCGCAGCCGGAACACCCCGTACGAGGGGCGTGAGCTGCCGGGCCGTGTGACGCACACGTGGCTCCGGGGCAAGGCCACGCTCGTCGACGGGAAGCTCACGTGACACCTCTGCATCTGACGTATCTGGCCGACGCGAAGAAGTCGGCCGAGGTCACCGACTGGGCCGCCCGCGTCGGCTGGCTCGTCGGACTCGCCCTGTTCGTCGCGCTCGTCTACTGGCTGATGCGCGAGGGCTGGAAGTGGCGCGGCACGCTCCAGGGCGACCTGCCCGAGCTCCCCGGCGCGCCGGACGAGCCCGGCGAGGCGAGACTGACGATGAGCGGCCGCTACCACGGCTCCACCACCGCCGGTCAGTGGCTCGACCGGATCGTGGCGCGCGGCCTCGGCACCCGCAGCCGGGTCGAGCTCACGCTGACGGACGCGGGACTGGACGTCGTACGCCCCGGTGCGGCCGACTTCTTCGTCCCCCTCGCGCAGCTGCGCGAGGCCCGGCTCGACAAGGGCATCGCCGGCAAGGTGCTGACGGAGGGCGGACTGCTGGTGGTGACCTGGCAGCACGGCGAGCGGCTGATCGACTCGGGCTTCCGCTCCGACCACGCGGCCGAGCAGGCGGAGTGGGTCGACACCCTGAACCACATGATCAACAAGACGGAAGGCGCACGATGACAACCTCCACCAGGGGAGCCAGCAGGACTCCCGCCGTACTCGTCCTGGAGGACGGCCGGATGTTCCGCGGCCGTGCCTACGGGGCCGTGGGGGTGACCTTCGGCGAAGCGGTCTTCTCGACCGGCATGACCGGCTACCAGGAGACCCTGACCGACCCGTCGTACCACCGCCAGGTCGTGGTGATGACCGCCCCGCACGTGGGCAACACCGGAGTCAACGACGAGGACCCGGAGAGCAAGCGGATCTGGGTCTCCGGCTACGTCGTGCGCGACCCCGCGCGCGTGCCGTCCAACTGGCGCTCCCGGCGCTCGCTCGACGACGAGCTGCGCCACCAGGGCGTCGTCGGCATCTCCGGCATCGACACCCGCGCGCTCACCCGCCACCTGCGCGAGCGCGGCGCGATGCGCGTCGGCATCTTCTCCGGCAACGCGCTGCCCGACGAGGGCACCATGCTCGCCGAGGTCCGCCAGGCCCCGGAGATGAAGGGCGCCGACCTCTCCGCCGAGGTCGCCACCAAGGAGGCGTACGTCGTCCCGGCGATCGGCGAGAAGAAGTTCACCGTCGCCGCCGTCGACCTCGGCATCAAGGGCATGACCCCGCACCGCATGGCCGAGCGCGGCATCGAGGTGCACGTGCTGCCCGCCACGGCGACCGCCGAGGACGTCTACGCCGTCGACCCCGACGGCGTGTTCTTCTCCAACGGTCCGGGCGACCCGGCCACCGCCGACCACCCGGTCTCCGTCATGCGCGAGGTCCTGGAGCGCGGCACCCCGCTCTTCGGCATCTGCTTCGGCAACCAGATCCTGGGCCGCGCCCTCGGCTTCGGCACGTACAAGCTCAAGTACGGCCACCGCGGCATCAACCAGCCCGTGCAGGACCGCACGACCGGCAAGGTCGAGGTCACCGCGCACAACCACGGCTTCGCCGTCGACGCCCCGCTCGACAGGGTCTCCGAGACCCCCTACGGCCGCGCCGAGGTCTCGCACGTCTGCCTGAACGACGACGTGGTGGAGGGGCTGCGGCTCCTCGACCGTCCGGCCTTCAGCGTCCAGTACCACCCCGAAGCGGCAGCCGGCCCGCACGACGCCGCCTACCTGTTCGACCGCTTCGTATCCCTGATGGAGGGCCAGCGTGCCTAAGCGCACCGATATCCAGTCCGTCCTGGTCATCGGCTCCGGCCCGATCGTCATCGGCCAGGCCGCCGAGTTCGACTACTCCGGCACCCAGGCGTGCCGCATCCTGCGCGCCGAGGGCCTGCGGGTCGTCCTGGTGAACTCCAACCCGGCGACGATCATGACCGACCCGGAGATCGCCGACGCCACCTACGTCGAGCCGATCACCCCGGAGTTCGTCGAGAAGATCATCGCCAAGGAGCGCCCGGACGCCCTGCTGCCCACCCTGGGCGGCCAGACGGCGCTCAACACGGCCATCTCGCTGCACGACAACGGCGTGCTGGCGAAGTACGGCGTCGAGCTGATCGGCGCCCGCCCCGAGGCCATCCACAAGGGCGAGGACCGCGACCTGTTCAAGGACGTCGTGGAGGAGGTCCGCAAGAAGATCGGCCACGGCGAGTCCGCCCGCTCGGTCATCTGCCACACCATGGACGACGTCCTGGGGGGCGTCGAGACCCTCGGCGGCTATCCGGTCGTCGTCCGCCCGTCCTTCACCATGGGCGGCGCCGGCTCCGGCTTCGCGCACGACGAGGAGGAGCTGCGCCGCATCGCCGGCCAGGGCCTCACGCTCTCCCCGACCACCGAGGTGCTCCTGGAGGAGTCCATCCTCGGCTGGAAGGAGTACGAGCTGGAGCTGATGCGCGACAAGCACGACAACGTCGTGGTCGTCTGCTCCATCGAGAACTTCGACCCCATGGGCGTGCACACCGGCGACTCGATCACCGTCGCGCCGGCGATGACGCTGACCGACCGCGAGTACCAGGTGCTGCGCGACGTCGGCATCGCGATCATCCGCGAGGTCGGCGTCGACACCGGCGGCTGCAACATCCAGTTCGCGGTGAACCCCGACGACGGCCGCGTGATCGTCATCGAGATGAACCCGCGCGTGTCGCGCTCGTCGGCCCTCGCCTCCAAGGCGACCGGCTTCCCCATCGCCAAGATCGCGGCCAAGCTCGCCGTCGGCTACACGCTCGACGAGATCCCGAACGACATCACCCAGGAGACCCCGGCCTCCTTCGAGCCCACGCTCGACTACGTGGTCGTGAAGGCCCCCCGGTTCGCCTTCGAGAAGTTCCCGCAGGCCGACTCCACGCTGACCACGACCATGAAGTCGGTCGGCGAGGCCATGGCCATCGGCCGCAACTTCACCGAGGCGTTCCAGAAGGCGCTGCGCTCGCTGGAGAAGAAGGGCAGCCAGTTCACCTTCGTCGGCGAGCCCGGCGACAAGGCCGCCCTCCTCGAGGAGGCGGTCCGCCCGACCGACGGCCGGATCAACACGGTCATGCAGGCGATCCGCGCCGGCGCCACGCCGGAGGAGATCTTCGACTTCACGAAGATCGACCCCTGGTTCGTCGACCAGCTCTTCCTCATCAAGGAGATCGCGGACGAGCTCGCCGAGGCGCCCGAGCTGACGCCCGACCTGCTCGCCGAGGCCAAGCGGCACGGCTTCTCCGACCTGCAGATCGCCGAGATCCGCGGGCTGCGCGAGGACGTCGTACGCGAGGTCCGGCACGCGCTGGGCGTCCGCCCGGTCTACAAGACGGTCGACACCTGCGCCGCCGAGTTCGCCGCCAGGACGCCGTACTTCTACTCCTCCTACGACGAGGAGACGGAGGTCGCGCAGCGCGAGAAGCCGGCCGTCGTCATCCTGGGCTCCGGCCCCAACCGCATCGGCCAAGGCATCGAGTTCGACTACTCGTGCGTGCACGCGTCCTTCGCGCTGAGCGACGCGGGCTACGAGACCGTGATGGTCAACTGCAACCCGGAGACCGTCTCCACGGACTACGACACCTCCGACCGCCTGTACTTCGAGCCGCTGACGCTCGAGGACGTGCTGGAGATCGTGCACGCCGAGCAGCAGGCCGGCCCGGTGGCGGGCGTCGTGGTCCAGCTCGGCGGCCAGACCCCGCTCGGCCTGTCGCAGGCGCTGAAGGACAACGGCGTGCCGATCGTCGGCACGTCCCCCGAGGCGATCCACGCCGCCGAGGACCGCGGCGCCTTCGGCCGCGTCCTCGCCGAGGCCGGCCTGCCGGCCCCCAAGCACGGCACCGCCACCACCTTCGCCGAGGCCAAGGCCATCGCCGACGAGATCGGCTACCCGGTCCTCGTCCGCCCGTCGTACGTCCTCGGCGGCCGCGGCATGGAGATCGTCTACGACGAGACCCGGCTGGAGTCCTACATCGCCGAGTCGACCGAGATCAGCCCCTCCCGGCCGGTCCTGGTCGACCGCTTCCTCGACGACGCGATCGAGATCGACGTCGACGCCCTCTACGACGGCACCGAGCTCTACCTCGGCGGCGTCATGGAGCACATCGAGGAGGCCGGCATCCACTCCGGCGACTCGGCGTGCGCGCTGCCCCCGATCACCCTCGGCGGCTTCGACATCAAGCGCCTGCGCGCCTCGACGGAGGCCATCGCCAAGGGCGTCGGCGTCCGCGGCCTGATCAACATCCAGTTCGCGATGGCGGGCGACATCCTCTACGTCCTGGAGGCCAACCCGCGCGCGTCCCGCACCGTCCCCTTCACCTCGAAGGCGACCGCGGTGCCGCTGGCGAAGGCCGCCGCCCGGATCTCGCTGGGCGCGACGATCGCGGAACTGCGCGCCGAGGGCCTGCTCCCGGCGAACGGCGACGGCGGCGAGCTGCCGTTCGACGCGCCGATCTCCGTCAAGGAGGCGGTCATGCCGTGGTCCCGGTTCCGGGACATCCAGGGCCGCGGCGTCGACACCGTGCTCGGCCCGGAGATGCGCTCCACCGGCGAGGTCATGGGCATCGACTCCGTCTTCGGCACGGCGTACGCCAAGTCGCAGGCGGGCGCCTACGGTCCGCTGCCGACCAAGGGCCGCGCGTTCATCTCGGTCGCCAACCGCGACAAGCGCTCGATGATCTTCCCGGCGCGCGAACTCGTCGCCCACGGCTTCGAGCTGCTCGCCACCTCCGGCACCGCCGAGGTCCTCAAGCGCAACGGCATCAACGCCACGATCGTGCGCAAGCTGTCCGAGGGCGTGGGCCCCAACGGCGAGCGGACCATCGTCCAGCTCATCCACGACGGCGAGGTCGACCTCATCGTCAACACCCCGTACGGCACCGGCGGCCGCCTCGACGGCTACGAGATCCGTACGGCGGCCGTGGCGCGGTCGGTCCCGTGCCTGACGACGGTCCAGGCGCTCGCCGCCGCCGTCCAGGGCATCGACGCCCTCAACCACGGTGACGTGGGCGTCCGTTCGCTCCAGGAACACGCCGAACACCTGACCGCGGCCCGCGACTAGCAGCCGACGAGGGGGACACCGGAAACGGTGTCCCCCTCTGTATGAGGACACAGACAGAGGACACCTCCGAGATGTACAAGCTCTTCTTCCGGCTGGTCTTCAGGCGGATGGACCCGGAGCAGGCGCACCACCTCGCCTTCCGCTGGATCCGCCTGGCCGTCCGCATCCCCGTGCTGCGCACCTTCGTCGCCGCCGCGCTCGCGCCGCGCTTCGAGGAGCTGCGCACCGAGGCCTTCGGGCTGCGCATGCACGGCCCGTTCGGCCTCGCCGCCGGCTTCGACAAGAACGCGGTCGCCATCGACGGCATGTCGATGTTGGGCTTCGACCACGTCGAGATCGGCACGGTGACCGGCGAGGCCCAGCCCGGCAACCCCAGAAAGCGGCTGTTCCGGCTCGTGAAGGACCGCGCGCTGATCAACCGCATGGGCTTCAACAACGAGGGCTCGCTGGCCGTGGCGGCCCGCCTGGCCTCGCGCGAGACGGTCTTCCGGACCGTCGTGGGCGTCAACATCGGCAAGACCAAGGTCGTCCCCGAGGACGAGGCCGCCGCCGACTACGTGAAGTCGACCGAGCGGCTGGCGCCGTACGCCGACTACCTGGTGGTGAACGTCTCCTCGCCCAACACGCCCGGGCTGCGCAACCTCCAGGCCACCGAGGCGCTGCGCCCGCTGCTGAGCGCCGTCCGCGAGGCCGCCGACCGCTCGGTGACCACCCGCCGCGTCCCGCTCCTGGTCAAGATCGCGCCGGACCTCGCGGACGAGGACGTCGACGCCGTCGCCGACCTCGCCGTCGAACTCGGCCTCGACGGGATCATCGCCACCAACACCACCATCGCGCGCGACGGGCTCGGCCTGAAGTCCGAACCCTCGCTGGTCAAGGAGGTCGGCGGCCTGTCCGGAGCGCCGCTGAAGGCCCGCTCCCTGGAGGTGCTGCGCCGCCTCTACGCGCGCGTGGGCGACCGCATCACCCTCGTGGGCGTCGGCGGCATCGAGAACGCCGAGGACGCCTGGCAGCGCATCCTGGCGGGCGCCACGCTCGTCCAGGGCTACAGCGCCTTCGTCTACGAGGGGCCCTTCTGGGGCCGCGCCGTCCACAAGGGCCTCGCCGCCCGCCTGCACACCAGCCCCTACGCCACCCTCGCCGACGCCGTCGGCGCCGACACCAGGAAGCCCGCATGAGCGTTCTCGAACCCTTCGGCACCCGTCTGCGCCGCGCGATGGACGAGCGCGGGCCGCTGTGCGTCGGCATCGACCCGCACGCGTCCCTGCTCGCCGAGTGGGGCCTGACCGACGACGTCGCCGGCCTGGAGCGGTTCAGCCGTACGGTCGTGGAGGCCATGGCCGACCGGGTCGCCGTCCTGAAGCCGCAGAGCGCCTTCTTCGAGCGCTTCGGCTCCCGCGGCATCGCGGTCCTGGAGAAGTCCGTCGAGGAGGCCCGGGCGGCCGGTGCGCTGGTCGTGATGGACGCCAAGCGCGGCGACATCGGCTCGACCATGGCCGCGTACGCGGAGACCTTCCTGCACAAGGACTCGCCGCTCTTCTCCGACGCCCTCACCGTTTCGCCCTACCTCGGCTACGGCTCGCTCTCCCCGGCCGTCGCGCTGGCCCGGGAGAGCGGCACGGGCCTGTTCGTGCTCGCGCTGACCTCCAACCCGGAGGGCGGCGAGGTGCAGCACGCCGTGCGCGCGGACGGGCGGACCGTCGGAGCGACGATGCTCGCCCACCTCGCCGCCGAGAACGAGGGGGAGGAGCCCCTGGGCTCCTTCGGGGCGGTCGTCGGCGCCACGCTGGGCGACCTGTCCTCGTACGACCTGGACATCAACGGGCCGCTCCTGGCGCCCGGCATCGGCGCCCAGGGCGCGACCGCCGCCGATCTTCCCGGCGTCTTCGGTGCCGCGGTGCGCAACGTCGTGCCGAACGTCAGCCGGGGAGTGCTGCGGCAGGGCCCCGACACCGGGGCACTGCGCTCCGCCGCGACCCGCTTCGCGGAGGAGATCGCCGCCGCCGTGGCGGCCGTGTGAGGTCTTCGGAGACCTCCGACGCGTGCTCGGACGGGTGTTCCAGAGAGTCCTTGAGTCTGGATACATCCTCAAATCCAGGGCAGTATGTCCTAAATGTCCGACCTGGCGCAGGCTGACCAGGACTTTTCCGCTGTTCTCGCTGACTCTGGCGGACTTGCCCGCTAGTCTCCGACGAGAGTCAACGGGCAAGCGTGTTGCTCGTGGCTCCCCAGGTGTGGGGCGACTAGGTTCCTCACCGGTCCGTATCCGACAGTTCGACATCCGAGGTGACGTAGGCGTGGCTCTTCCGCCCCTTACCCCTGAACAGCGCGCAGCCGCGCTCGAAAAGGCCGCCGCGGCTCGCCGGGAGCGGGCCGAGGTCAAGAATCGACTCAAGCACTCCGGCGCCTCCCTGCACGAGGTCATCAAGCAGGGCCAGGAGAACGACGTCATCGGCAAGATGAAGGTCTCCGCGCTGCTCGAGTCCCTGCCGGGCGTGGGCAAGGTCCGCGCCAAGCAGATCATGGAGCGACTCGGCATCTCCGAGAGCCGCCGCGTGCGCGGCCTCGGTTCCAACCAGATCGCCTCCCTGGAGCGTGAGTTCGGCAGCACCGGCTCCTGAGTCCGGGATCTCCGGACCGGAGTCCCGGGCATGCCGGGATTGCTGGAATAATCGCTGCATGAGTGAACGTCCGCGGCTGACCGTGCTCTCCGGCCCCTCGGGGGTCGGCAAGAGCACGGTCGTCGCCCATATGCGCAAGGAACACCCCGAGGTCTGGCTCTCGGTGTCGGCGACGACCCGCAAGCCCCGCCCCGGCGAGAAGCACGGTGTCCACTACTTCTTCGTCACCGACGACGAGATGGACAAGCTGATCGCCAACGGCGAGCTGCTGGAGTGGGCCGAGTTCGCCGGCAACCGCTACGGCACGCCGCGTGCGGCCGTGCTGGAGCACCTGGAGGCGGGTGTGCCGGTCCTCCTGGAGATCGACCTCCAGGGCGCCCGGCAGGTCCGCGAGACCATGCCCGAGGGCCGGCTGGTGTTCCTGGCGCCTCCCTCCTGGGAGGAGCTCGTGCGCAGGCTCACCGGGCGGGGCACCGAACCGCCCGAGGTGATCGAGCGCCGGCTGGGCGCGGCGAAGATCGAGCTGGCGGCCGAGCCGGAGTTCGACATGACCTTGGTCAACACCTCCGTCGAGGACGTGGCGCGCGAGCTGCTAGCCTTGATGGACGTTGTGTGATCGTGCCTGATCGTCAAGATCGCCAGGGCCCGGTCATCCACACTGCATCTTTCCCATCCATCGGAAGGTAGAGCGTGTCCTCTTCCATCTCCGCGCCCGAGGGCATCATCAACCCGCCGATCGACGAGCTCCTCGAGGCCACCGACTCGAAGTACAGCCTCGTGATCTACGCGGCCAAGCGTGCCCGCCAGATCAACGCGTACTACTCGCAGCTCGGCGAGGGCCTCCTCGAGTACGTCGGTCCGCTCGTCGACACCCACGTGCACGAGAAGCCGCTCTCGATCGCCCTGCGCGAGATCAACGCCGGACTGCTGACCTCCGAGGCCATCGAGGGCCCGGCGCAGTAGTACGTTCGTATCGCGGTTAGCTTTTCCACAGGCCCGGCAGCGCGACTGTCGGGCCTGTGGTGTGTGATGGAGACGTACGCCGGAGCCGCGGCGTAGGAATGTCGAGTGCGGGGAGGCCCGGTGGACAAGCCGAAGGTCGTGCTGGGGGTCAGCGGCGGCATCGCCGCGTACAAGGCCTGTGAGCTGCTGCGAAGGCTGACAGAGTCGGGACACGGCGTGCGCGTCGTCCCCACCGCCTCCGCCCTGCACTTCGTGGGCGCCGCGACCTGGTCCGCCCTCTCCGGCAACCCCGTCTCCACCGAGGTCTGGGACGACGTGCACGAGGTCCCCCACGTGCGCATCGGGCAGCACGCCGACCTGGTCGTCGTCGCCCCGGCGACCGCGGACGTCCTCGCGAAGGCCGCCCACGGCATCGCCGACGACCTGCTCACCAACACCCTGCTGACCGCCCGCTGCCCGGTCGTCTTCGCGCCCGCCATGCACACGGAGATGTGGGAGCACCCGGCAACCCAGGAGAACGTGGCGACGCTGCGCGGCCGCGGCGCGGTCGTCATCGAGCCCGCCGTCGGCCGTCTGACCGGCGTCGACACCGGCAAGGGCCGGCTGCCCGACCCGGCGGAGATCTTCGCCGTCTGCCGCCGCGTGCTGGACCGCGGGGTCACCGAGCCGGACCTCACGGGACGGCACGTCGTGGTCAGTGCGGGCGGCACCCGCGAGCCCCTCGACCCGGTGCGCTTCCTCGGTAACCGCTCGTCCGGCAAGCAGGGCTACGCCCTCGCCCGCACCGCCGCCGCACGCGGCGCCCGGGTCACGCTCGTCGCCGCGAACACCGGCATGCCCGACCCGGCCGGCGTGGACGTCGTCCAGGTCGGCACGGCCGTCCAGCTGCGCGAGGCCGTGCTGAAGGCGGCGGCGGACGCCGACGCCGTCGTGATGGCCGCCGCGGTCGCCGACTTCCGCCCGGCGGCGTACGCGGCCGGGAAGATCAAGAAGAAGGACGACAAGGAACCGGACCCCATCGTCCTCGTACGGAATCCGGACATCCTCGCCGAGATCTCCGCGGAGCGCGCCCGTGAGGGTCAGGTGATCGTCGGCTTCGCGGCCGAGACCGACGACGTCCTGGCCAACGGGCGGGCGAAGCTGCGCCGCAAGGGCTGCGACCTCCTCGTCGTGAACGAGGTGGGGGAGCGCAAGACCTTCGGCTCCGAGGAGAACGAGGCGGTGGTGCTCGGCGCCGACGGCACCGAGACCCCGGTCTCCCGCGGCCCCAAGGAGCATCTGGCCGAAACGGTCTGGGATCTGGTGGCGGAGCGTCTGAGCTGAATGTTTCATTCGCTTCTCGAACCTCTCAAACCTCTGCCACAGGGGTGTGGCGGCCCTGGCCAAGTCCGTGCAGGATTGGGCAGAATGCGCGTGCCGCAGGTCACAGCCCTCCCGAGAGGCGAGACAGGGAGGCCGATGGCCGAGCACGCCCGATAAACTGTTCTCGGACGAGGCCGGGCGCAGCCCCCGAGCCCGTCCGCCCATGATCAGCCAGCAGCCGCTGCAACCCCAGGGAGCGTTGTGTCCCGTCGCCTGTTCACTTCGGAGTCCGTGACCGAGGGTCACCCCGACAAGATCGCTGACCAGATCAGCGACACCATTCTCGACGCGCTTCTGCGCGAGGACCCGTCCTCCCGGGTCGCCGTCGAGACGCTGATCACCACCGGCCTGGTCCACGTCGCCGGTGAGGTCACCACCAAGACCTACGCGGACATCGCGACCCTCGTCCGCAGCAAGATCCTCGAGATCGGCTACGACTCCTCGAAGAAGGGCTTCGACGGCGCCTCCTGCGGCGTCTCGGTGTCCATCGGCGCGCAGTCCCCGGACATCGCCCAGGGTGTCGACACGGCGTACGAGAACCGCGTCGAGGGCGACGAGGACGAGCTGGACCGCCAGGGCGCCGGCGACCAGGGCCTGATGTTCGGCTACGCGACCGACGAGACGCCCACCCTCATGCCGCTGCCGATCTTCCTGGCGCACCGCCTGTCGAAGCGCCTGTCCGAGGTCCGCAAGAACGGCACCATCCCCTACCTGCGCCCCGACGGCAAGACGCAGGTCACCATCGAGTACGACGGCGACAAGGCCGTCCGCCTCGACACCGTGGTGGTCTCCTCGCAGCACGCGAGCGACATCGACCTGGAGTCCCTGCTCGCCCCCGACATCCGCGAGTTCGTCGTGGAGCCGGAGCTGAAGGCGCTCCTGGACGAGGGCATCAAGCTGGACACGGAGAACTACCGCCTCCTGGTCAACCCCACCGGCCGCTTCGAGATCGGCGGCCCGATGGGCGACGCCGGCCTCACCGGCCGCAAGATCATCATCGACACGTACGGCGGCATGGCCCGTCACGGTGGCGGCGCCTTCTCCGGCAAGGACCCGTCCAAGGTGGACCGCTCCGCCGCGTACGCGATGCGCTGGGTGGCGAAGAACGTCGTCGCCGCCGGTCTGGCCTCCCGCTGCGAGGTACAGGTGGCGTACGCGATCGGCAAGGCCGAGCCGGTCGGTCTGTTCGTCGAGACCTTCGGCACCGCCAAGGTCGAGACCGAGAAGATCGAGAAGGCCATCGACGAGGTCTTCGACCTCCGCCCGGCCGCGATCATCCGCGACCTCGACCTGCTCCGCCCGATCTACGCCCAGACCGCGGCGTACGGCCACTTCGGCCGCGAGCTCCCCGAGTTCACCTGGGAGAACACGGACCGCGTGGAGGCGCTGCGCAAGGCCGTGGGCCTGTAAGGTCCCCGATCTCCGTGAGGCCCGGTTCCCTTCGGGGGCCGGGCCTCGGCGCGTTCGGGCGTTATCCGCTCGCCGGCCGGGTCCCGTCTCCGTACGCCGGGCGTCGCACGGTGGCCGACGCGGCCCGGTGCGAGGGCTGCGGATACTTCCGGGGAGATCCCCTCGCAGGTTCGAATCCTGCTGCCGGTCCCGCGGGACCCGGTATGGCCGAGTGGCCCAAGGCAGAAGCGCCGAACGGCGTGCACGATCCGCGGCCGGTCCGATCTCGGGCCGCGTCGGTGTCGGTGCCGTTTGGAACAATGCAAGCGTGAGCAGCGAGAACGGGTCGGTGGATGGCGGGGCCGAAGGCGCGCCCCCGGAGCAGCTCGCGCTCATCCGGGAGAGCGTGCGCAAGGCGCAGGTGCCCAGGGCCAAGCCGCGGACGTGGCGGGGGGCCGCGCTGGCCAAGGAGCTGCCGGTGGCGCGCGTGCTGGTCGACAAGGGCGTACTCCATCTGGACCGGTACTTCGACTACGCGGTGCCCGAGGAGCTGGACGCCGACGCCCGGCCGGGTGTGCGGGTGCGGGTGCGGTTCGGGGCCGGGCGGCACCGGGTGCGGGAAGGGCGGCGCGAGGGCGGCGGGCTGATCGACGGGTTCCTGATCGAGCGGCTGGCGGAGTCCGACTACTCCGGGCCGTTGGCCGCGCTGGCGCAGGTCGTCTCGCCCGAGCCGGTGCTGAGCGAGGAGCTGCTGGGACTCGCCCGGGCCGTCGCCGACCGGTACGCGGGATCTCTCGCCGACGTGCTCCAGCTGGCCGTACCGCCGCGCAGTGCCCGGGCCGAGCAGCGGCCGTCCCCGGACCCGCTGCCGCCGCCGGGGAAGCCGGACGCGGGGTCCTGGGAGCGGTACGAGCAGGGTCCCGGGTTCCTGGACGCGCTGGCGTCCGGGGGCGCGCCACGCGCCGTCTGGAACGCGCTGCCCGGGCCGGCGTGGAGCGACGAGCTGGCGCGTGCCATGGCCGCGACGCTGGCCTCGGGGCGCGGTGCGCTCGCCGTGCTGCCCGACGGACGGGCGGTGGCCCGGGTCGACGCCGCGCTGACCGCTCTGCTGGGGAAGGGCCGGCACGCGGTGCTCACCGCCGACGCCGGGCCCGAGAGGCGGTACCGGGAGTGGCTTGCCGTGCGGCGGGGGTCCGTACGGGCCGTCATCGGAACCCGCGCCGCGATGTTCGCGCCGGTGCGGGACCTGGGCCTCGTCGCCGTCTGGGACGACGGGGACGACAGCCACAGCGAGCAGCACGCGCCCCAGCCGCACGCCCGGGAGGTGCTGCTGCTGCGGGCCGCCCTCGACAAGTGCGCGTTCCTGCTGGGCGGCTGGAGCTGCACGGTGGAGGCCGCGCAGCTCGTCGAGAGCGGCTGGGCCCGGCCGATCGTCGCGGCCCGCGAGCAGGTGCGCGCGGCCGCTCCGCTCGTGCGGACGGTCGGGGACACGGATCTCGCGCGGGACGAGGCCGCCCGGGCCGCCCGGCTGCCGACCCTCGCCTGGCAGGCCGTCAGGGAGGGCCTGCGGCTCGGGCCGGTGCTGGTGCAGGTGCCGCGGCGGGGCTACGTCCCCCGGATGGCGTGCGCCAACTGCCGGGAGCCCGCACGGTGCAGGCACTGCTCCGGGCCGCTGGAGGGACAGGAGTCGGGTGCCGCGCTGCGGTGCGGATGGTGCGGGCGGGAGGAGAACGGCTGGCACTGTCCGGAGTGCGGCGGGTTCCGGCTGCGGGCGCAGGTCGTGGGCGCGCGGCGGACCGCCGAGGAGCTCGGGCGGGCGTTCCCCGCCGTGCCGGTGCGGACCTCCGGACGCGAGCATGTGCTGGACACCGTGCC
>NZ_JBHVGU010000031.1:28178-106212 GCF_042800575.1 Streptomyces sp. NPDC057616 | reverse complement strand
GGGCGCGCCCGCGCTGGTCGTGAGCACGCCGGGGGCCGAGCCGGTCGCCGAGGGCGGATACGCGGCGGCGCTGCTGCTGGACGGCTGGGCCATGCTCGGGCGCCCTGACCTGCGCGCCGGTGAGGACGCGCTGCGGCGCTGGATCGCGGCCGCCGCACTCGTCCGGCCGCAGGGCGCCGGGGGCACCGTGGTCGTCGTCGCCGAGCCGACGCTGCGGCCGGTGCAGGCGCTGGTGCGGTGGGACCCCGTCGGCCACGCGGTGCGCGAGCTCGCCGAGCGCGCCGAGCTCGGCTTCCCGCCGGTGTCGCGGATGGCGGCGGTGTCCGGCCCCGCGGAGGCGATCGCCGAGTTCCTCGGCACGGCCGAACTGCCGCGCGAGGCCGAGGTGCTGGGCCCGGTGCCGCTGCCGGTCACCCGCACGGGCGGTCCACGCCGGCCGGGGGCGCCGCCTCCGGGCGAGCACTGGGAGCGGGCCCTGGTCCGCGTCCCACCGGGCAGCGGTGCCGCCCTGGCCGCGGCGCTCAAGGCCGCGCAGGCGGCACGGATGGCGCGGGGGCCGGGGGAGGCGGCGGTCCGGGTACGGATCGATCCGCCGGACATCGGGTGAGACGGCCGCGCCGTGCCGGTGCGGACCTCCGGACGCGAGCATGTGCGGGACACCGTGCCGGGCGCGCCCGCGCTGGTCGTGAGCACGCCGGGGGCCGAGCCGGTCGCCGAGGGCGGATACGCGGCGGCGCTGCTGCTGGACGGCTGGGCCATGCGCTCCGACCTGCGCGCCGGTGAGGACGCGCTGCGGGCGCCGGGCACTCCCGTGCACCCGCATACGTCTGCCCTCCCGGTTCACGCCGGGAGGGCAGGAAGGCGGTGGAAGGCGGCTCAGCCGTTGCGCGGGCCGGGGAAGGCCGTCGGCCTGACCTCGTCGCGGAGGGAGGGGCTGCCGGCCGTCGGCTGGGTCGGCATGGAGCGGGCGGCGGGAACCGTCGGCATCGCCTGCACGCCGGTGTTGACGCCGACCGGGCGGGGCGCTGCCGGCTCGGCCGTCCGCTCGGTCTCGGCGGCCGCCTGGGTCGCGGCGCGACGGGCGCCGTAACGGCGGTGCACCGCCTGCTTGGTGACCCCGAGCGCGGAACCCACCGCGTCCCACGAGAAGCCGAGGGAGCGGTCGAAGTCGACCGCCGCCGTGACCAGGGTCTCGACGCTGTCCCGCAACTCCTGGGCGAGGCGCACCGTCGGGGCGGGGGCGCGTCCGTAGACGACGAAGCCCGTGGAGGGACCGGAGCGGCGCGGGCGGTAGACGTTGCCCAACTGGGCGGTGAGGGTGCGCAGTGCGTCCACCTGCCGGCGGACCCGCTCGATGTCCCGCACCAGCAAGTGCAGGCTGGCCCGAGCCTGGGCGTCGTGGGTTGCGTGGTCGGCCATGAACAAGCCTCTCGAACCGGCGTTGAAAACGGATCCGGGCCGCGCGGTCGCGGCCCGATGTGGTCAACTCTCACTTGACCAACGTGTTTTTGCTCCGGGGGTCACGCTCAGGGGGCGTAGGGGCATATGCATACGCCCCCAGGGGTGGCCGCGCGCCGCGGACCCCGGCGGAACCCGTGGCGTCCGCGCACGTGGACGCGGTGCCGCGAGGCCGGGGTCATAGACTTGTACGTCGCCGCAACAGCCCCAGCCCGAGAGGCCCCGCCCACCCATGAAGCTCGTCTTCGCAGGTACCCCCGAGGTCGCCGTTCCCGCCCTGGACGCTCTCATCGCCTCCGAGCGGCACGAGGTCGCCGCCGTCGTCACGCGGCCCGACGCACCGGCCGGCCGGGGCCGCAGGCTGATCGCGTCCCCCGTGGCGCAGCGGGCCCAGGAGGCCGGCATCGAGGTGCTGAAGCCCCTCAAGCCGCGGGATCCCGACTTCCTGGAGCGGCTGCGGGAGATCGCCCCCGACTGCTGCCCCGTCGTCGCCTACGGCGCCCTGCTGCCCCGCGTCGCCCTCGACATTCCCGCCCACGGCTGGGTCAACCTGCACTTCTCGCTGCTGCCGGCCTGGCGCGGCGCCGCGCCCGTGCAGGCCGCGATCATGGCCGGCGACGAGATGACGGGCGCCTCCACCTTCCTCATCGAGGAGGGGCTCGACTCCGGTCCCGTCTACGGCACCGTCACCGAGGCGATCCGGCCCACCGACACCAGCGGCGACCTGCTGACCCGCCTCGCCTTCGCCGGCGCGGGACTGCTCGCCGCCACCATGGACGGCATCGAGGACGGCAAGCTGAAGGCGGTGCCGCAGCCCGCCGACGGCGTCAGCCTGGCGCCGAAGATCACCGTCGAGGACGCCGGGGTCGACTGGTCCACCCCGGCGCTCCGGGTCGACCGGGTGGTGCGCGGTTGCACGCCGGCCCCCGGCGCCTGGACCACCTTCCGCGGCGAGCGCCTGAAGCTCATTCAGGTCGCGCCCGTGCCGGACCGTACCGACCTCGCCCCGGCGCAGCTGGCCGTCGGCAAGAACAGCGTGCACGCCGGGACCGGTTCGTACGCCGTCGAGCTGCTGTGGGTGCAGGCCCAGGGCAAGAAGCCGATGCGGGCGGCGGACTGGGCGCGCGGCGCGCGCATCGAGGACGGGGAGGCGCTCGGCGGCTAGGGCCTGCCGGGCAGGCCCTGGCCGGGGCGACGTTCCGGGCGGCGGCGGTACGGGCGCGACGTAGGCTTGGTGCGTACCTCTCCCAGACATCCGGAGCACCTTTTTCGTGAGCGACACCTCCCGTGGGCCGCGCAGGCCCGGCAAGCCCTACCGGCGGCCGAAGAAAGACCCCGTCCGCATCCTCGCCTTCGACGCGCTGAGGGCCGTGGACGAGCGGGACGCCTACGCCAACCTCGTGCTGCCGCCGCTGCTGCGCAAGGCCCGGGAGAAGGACGACTTCGACGCGCGGGACGCGGCGCTCGCGACCGAGCTGGTGTACGGGACGCTGCGGCGGCAGGGGACGTACGACGCGGTCATCTCCGCCTGTGTGGACCGGCCGCTGCGCGAGGTCGACCCGCCGGTCCTGGACGTGCTGAGCCTGGGGACCCATCAGCTGCTCGGGACGCGCATCCCGACCCATGCCGCCGTGTCCGCCACCGTCGAGCTCGCCCGGGTCGTGCTCGGCGACGGGCGGGCGAAGTTCGTCAACGCCGTGCTGCGCAAGGTCGCGCAGGCCGATCTCGACACCTGGATCGAGCGCGTGGCACCGCCCTACGACAAGGACCCCGAGGACCATCTCGCCGTCGTCCACTCGCACCCGCGCTGGGTCGTCTCCGCGCTGTGGGACTCCCTCGGCGGCGGCCGGGCCGCCATCGAGGAGCTGCTGGCGGCGGACAACGAACGGCCCGAGGTCACCCTCGTCGCGCGGCCCGGGCGGTCCACCACCGAGGAACTGCTCGGCGAGGAGGCCGCCGTGCCGGGCCGCTGGTCGCCGTACGCGGTGCGGCTGACCGAGGGCGGCGAACCCGGGGCCATCGAGGCGGTACGGGACGGCCGGGCCGGCGTGCAGGACGAGGGCAGCCAGCTGGTGGCCCTCGCGCTCGCCGCAGCGCCCGTCGAGGGACGCGACGAGCGGTGGCTCGACGGGTGCGCCGGGCCCGGCGGCAAGGCCGCGCTGCTCGCGGCGCTCGCCGCCGAGCGCGGTGCCGTCCTCCTCGCCGCCGAGAAGCAGCCGCACCGCGCGGGCCTGGTCGCCAAGGCGCTGGCGGGCAACCCCGGGCCCTACCAGGTCATCGCCTCCGACGGGACGCGGCCGCCGTGGCAGCCCGGCTCCTTCGACCGTGTGCTGATGGACGTGCCCTGCACCGGGCTCGGCGCGCTGCGCAGGCGGCCCGAGGCCCGCTGGCGGCGCCGTCCCGAGGACCTGGACGGGTTCGCACCGCTGCAGCGCGCCCTGCTGCGCAGCGCCCTGGACGCCGTACGGGTCGGAGGTGTCGTCGGCTACGCCACCTGCTCGCCGCACCTCGCCGAGACCAGGGCCGTCGTCGAGGACCTGCTCAAGCAGCACCCCGACGCCGAACTCATCGACGCGCGCCCGCTGCTGCCGGGCGTGCCGGATCTCGGCGAGGGCCCCGACGTCCAGCTGTGGCCGCATCTGCACGGGACCGACGCCATGTACCTGGCGCTCATTCGGAGGACTGGCTGACCCGGTCCTGAGCGGGCGGGGCGGCGGCGGCCGGGCCGTCCTGCCGCGACAGGTGGTGCGGCCACCACACCTTCTTGCCGACGTCGAGGAAGAGCGAGGTGACCAGCACCGACCGGACGATGAAGGTGTCCAGCAGCACGCCCAGCGCCACCGCGAAGCCGATCTCCGCGAAGCCCACCATCGGCAGGGTGCCGAGGGCGGCGAACGTGCCGGCGAGCACCAGTCCGGCCGAGGTGATGACCGCGCCGGTCGCCGCGAGGCCGGTGACCACTCCGGGGCGGGTGCCCTGGCGGATGGCCTCCTCACGGATGCGTGTGGTCAGGAAGATGTTGTAGTCGATGCCCAGGGCCACCAGGAAGACGAAGACGAACAGCGGGAAGGCCACGTCCTCGCCCGCGTAGTCGAAGACATGGCGGAAGGCCAGCGCGCTCAGCCCCAGGGCGGTGGCCAGGGAGAGCATCACGGTGGCGATGAGCAGCAGGGGTGCCACGAGCGCGCGCAGCAGGACGCTGAGCACCAGCAGCACGACGACCAGGACCAGCGGGATGACCAGGTAGTTGTCGTGGGTCTGGGCGTTCTCCATGTCGATCAGGGCGGCGGTGCCCCCGCCGACCTGGGCGTCGGCCCCGGGTACCGCGTGCACCGCGTCGCGCACCCGCTCCACGGTCGCCTTCGCCGCGTCGCTGTCCGACGGGGCACGCATGGTCGCCTCGAACAGCACCTGCCCGTTGTGCTCGGGTGCCGTGCCGGGCGGCACGCCGATGCTCTGCGGCACGACCCCGCGATCGGCCGCGACCGCGCGGCCCACTTCCACGGCCTGCGCCTTGTTCGAGACGATCACGAGCGGATCGCCGGTGCCCGCGGGGAAGTAGCGCGCGGACACCTTCTGGCCGGTGATCGAGTCCGGTGTGTTGGTGAAGGCGTCCGCGTTGGCGATCCCCGCCGCGCGCAGCTGGAACAGCCCCAGGGACAGGACGATCAGCACACCGGCCGTGATGCTCCAGACCAGGCGCGGGCGGCGGGCGAAGTTGTGGCCCATACGGGCCCAGACGCCCCGCTCGGTCGGGTCGGCGGACCCGAGGTGCGGGACGGCCGGCCAGAAGATCCAGCGCCCGAAGATCAGCAGCAGGGCCGGGAAGAGCGTGAGCATGGCCAGCAGGGCGACCGTCACGCCGATGGCCGCCACCGGGCCCAGGCCGCGCGTCGAGTTCATCTCGGCGACCAGCAGCACCAGCATGCTCAGCACGACCGTCAGACCGGAGGCCAGCACCGCCGGACCGGCACGGTTCATGGCGAGTTCCATCGCCTCGTGGCGGTCCTCGTGGCGGCGCAGCTCCTCCCGGTAGCGGGCGACGAGCAGCAGCGCGTAGTCCGTGCCCGCGCCGAACACGAGCACCGTGAGGATGCCGGCGCTCTGCCCGTTGACCGTCAGACCGGCGTGTTTGGCGAGCAGATAGATCAGTGCCTGCGCCGTGAACAGGGCCACCACCACCCCGAGGAGCGGCACGAACAGCAGCGTGGGACTGCGGAACGTCAGCAGCAGCATCACGACGACGACGGCCATCGCGGAGAACAGCAGGGTCGAGTCGATGCCCTCGAAGGCCTTGGAGAAGTCCGCGGACGTGCCGCCGGGCCCGGTGATGTGCACGGCGAGCCCACCGCCGCCCTTGCCCACCTGGTCGCGGATGGAGTCGACCGCGGGCGCGATGCGCTGCCACCCCTGCGCGTCCATGGTGATCGGCACGTAGATCTGGGCGGCGCGCGGGGCGAGCCGGCGGTCGTAGACGGGACCGCGGGTCTCCGCGCCGCGGATGCCGTGGGCGCGCAGGGCCCTGATCTGCCGGGCGTCCTCGGCGATCTGCGCCCGGTCCCGGACCGTGAGGCCGCCGTCGCGTGCGTAGACGACGACGGCGGGGATCTGCTCGGGCCGGAAATGCTGCGAGGTGCTCAGCACCTGGGTGGACTCGGCGGAACCCGGCAGCCACGACTGGGCGTCGTTGTCCTGGGCGTCGCTGAGTTTCGCCCCGAACGGCGCGGCGATCACCAGGATCACCAGCCACAGGGCCACGATCAGCCACTTCGAGCGCCTTCCGCACACGATCCGGATGGCGTTCCGCTTCCAGGTCTGGAGCTGCCTCATGGCTACCCCCGTAGACAATTCCGGCGCCGCTCGGCGGCCCAGCATGGCACGGGCCGCCCGCGGGCAACATCCGTTGAACGGCTTAGGTCTGGACCGGCGCGAACAAACGTGCCCGGACATGGCAGGCTTGGGTCATGGCCGCGCAGATCAACCCCAGCATCCTGTCCGCCGACTTCGCCCGCCTCGCGGACGAGGCGAAGGCGGTCGAGGGAGCCGACTGGCTCCATGTCGACGTCATGGACAACCATTTCGTCCCGAACCTCACGCTCGGCGTGCCGGTCGTAGAGTCCCTGGCCCGTGCGACGGACACCCCGCTGGACTGCCATCTGATGATCGAGGCCCCCGACCGGTGGGCACCTCAGTACGTCGAAGCGGGGGCCTCCTCCGTCACCTTCCACGTCGAGGCGGCCACCGCCCCGGTGCGGCTCGCCCGGGAGATCCGGGCCAAGGGCGCCCGCGCGTCCATGGGACTCCGGCCCGCGACGCCCATCGAGCCGTACGAGGACCTGCTCCCCGAGCTCGACATGCTGCTGATCATGACGGTGGAGCCGGGCTTCGGCGGGCAGGCGTTCCTCGACATCATGCTCCCGAAGATCCGGCGCACCCGCGAGTTGATCAGCAAGCACGGCCTGGAGCTCTGGCTCCAGGTCGACGGAGGTGTCTCGGCCTCCACCATCGAGCGCTGCGCCGAGGCCGGCGCGGACGTCTTCGTGGCGGGATCGGCGGTCTACGGGGCCGACGACGCCGCCGAGGCGGTCCGTGCACTGCGCACCCAGGCGGACGACGTGATCTCGAAGGCGTCCTGGGCATGCGACCACTGACCGACAGGAACGTGAACAGCTACATGAACGGCGCCCATCAGGGCGGATCAAGTACGCCGAATCTGCAAGGATGAACGGCGAATCCAGTGCGTGAACAGCAGTGAGGAGATCGCCGTGTCGGGTATGACGGCGGGCCGGTCAGCAGTGCGGATGGGACCCGCTGAGCTGGTGCAGGCGGCGGCCATGGCCCGCCGCTTCTACCTCGAGGGCAAATCGAAGATCCAGATCGCGGAGGAGTTCGGCGTCAGCCGCTTCAAGGTGGCCCGGGTCCTGGAGACGGCGCTCGAACGAGATCTCGTACGCATCGAGATCCGTGTCCCCGCAGAGCTGGACGCCGAGCGTTCGGACGCGCTGCGCGCCCGCTACGGCCTCCGGCACGCGGTCGTGGTCGAGTCCCCGGCCGAGGCGGAGGAGACGCCCGACCCGGAGAACCTCGGCGAGGTGGCCGCCGACCTGCTCGGCGAGCTGGTGAGCGAGGGCGACGTGCTCGGTCTCGCCTGGGGCCGCTCCACCATCCACATGGCCGCGGCCCTCGACCGGCTGCCGCCCTGCACGGTGGTGCAGCTGACGGGCGTGTACGACGCCGGGACCGCCGAGCGCGGCTCGGTCGAGGCGGTCCGCCGCGCCGCCCAGGTGTCGGGCGGCGACGCCCACCCCATCTACGCGCCGATGCTGCTGCCGGACGCCGCCACCGCGGCCGCCCTGCGCAACCAGACCGGGATCGCCCGGGCCTTCGAGTACTTCGACAAGGTCACGGTCGCCTGCGTCTCCATCGGCTCCTGGGAGCCGGGCATCTCGACGGTGCACGACATGCTGAGCGACGAGGAGCGCGCGCACTACGCCTCGCTGGGTGTCGCTGCCGAGATGTCCGCGCACCTGTTCAACGCCGAGGGCCGCCGGATCGGCCGGGACCTGGGAGAGCGCTGTATCACGGTCAAGACCGACCAGCTGCGCCGCATCCCCGAGGTCGTCGCGATCGCGGGCGGCGCGCGCAAGGCGAGCGCGATCGACGCGGTGCTGCGGTCGGGTCTCGTCACCAGTCTGGTGACGGACACCTCGGCCGCGGATGCCTTGATGGCGGCGGGCCCGGCGCCCAGGCCGGCCCTCAACCGGGCCGACCCGGACGGTCCCTGACGGAGCGTCGGGCGGGAGACGGCCGCGGTGGCGCCGCCCACCGGGTGCCGCGGTTCGTCCCCCGCGCCCGGTCCGGCACGCCGATGCCCCCCCACGACCGACCCCCCCCACGACTCGTTCAGGCGGTGCCGCAATGACGGAGCTCGTCGTCACGCTCGACCTCGACGGGGTCACGGACAAGGCGGGCCTGATGGACCGCTGCGCGCGTGCCCTGCGGCTGCCCGACTGGTTCGGCCGCAACTGGGACGCCCTCGCCGACAGCCTCGGCGACCGCACGGTCTGGCCCGAGGGCGCGGCGGAGCGGGGGCTGCTGCTCGTCGTGCGGGACTGGCGCGCGTACGCCAAGGCGCGGCCCGACGAGTGGGAGACCGCCCAGGAGGTCTTCGCCGAGGCGGCCGACCGAACCCCCGCCCTCTCCGTGGCCCTCGCCCTTGGAGGATCCTCCTAAGGGCCCCCTGACCTGCCTGGACGATCTGCCCGGGCATCGCATTCCAGCCGACATGGGACAATGAAGTACGTGCTCTTCCCCCTGGCTGACCTGTCCGGGGGCCACCTCTGATCGACTGGGATGTGCAGCACGTGCGTTTCCTCAACGACATCCAGCCCGCGTACGACCTGACGTACGACGACGTCTTCATGGTCCCGAGCCGCAGCGCCGTCGGCTCGCGGCAGGGTGTGGACCTCAGCTCCCCGGACGGCACGGGCACCACGATCCCGCTGGTCGTCGCCAACATGACCGCCATCGCCGGCCGCCGTATGGCCGAGACGATGGCCCGGCGCGGCGGCCTCGTGGTCATCCCGCAGGACATCCCGATCGAGGTCGTCACCGAGGTCGTCGCCTGGGTGAAGAGCCGCCACCACGTGCTGGACACCCCGATCGTCCTCACCCCGCACCAGACCGTCGCCGACGCGCTGGCCCTGCTGCCCAAGCGCGCGCACAACGCCGGCGTGGTCGTCGACGAGGACGGCCGGCCCGTCGGTGTCGTCACCGACCAGGACCTGACCGGCGTCGACCGCTTCACGCAGCTCGAGGTCGTCATGTCCAAGGACCTGCTGCTCCTGGACGCCGGCATCGACCCCCGCGAGACCTTCAACCGCCTTGACACGGCCAACCGGCGCTACGCGCCCGCCGTCGACGCGGACGGCCGCCTCGCCGGCATCCTCACCCGCAAGGGCGCCCTGCGCGCCACGCTCTACACCCCGGCCGTCGACGCACAGGGCAAGCTGCGCATCGCCGCCGCCGTGGGCATCAACGGCGATGTCGCCGGCAAGGCCAAGCAGCTGCTCGACGCGGGCGTGGACACGCTCGTCATCGACACCGCGCACGGCCACCAGGAGTCGATGATCAGCGCGATCCGCGTAGTGCGGGCGCTCGACCCGGCCGTCCCGATCGTGGCCGGGAACATCGTCGCCGCGGAGGGCGTGCGGGACCTGATCGAGGCGGGCGCGGACATCATCAAGGTCGGTGTCGGCCCGGGCGCGATGTGCACGACCCGCATGATGACCGGCGTCGGCCGGCCGCAGTTCTCCGCCGTCCTGGAGTGCGCCGCCGAGGCGCGGAAGTACGGCAAGCACGTCTGGGCCGACGGCGGGGTGCGCCACCCGCGCGACGTCGCCATGGCGCTGGCGGCCGGCGCCTCCAACGTGATGATCGGCTCCTGGTTCGCGGGCACCTACGAGTCCCCGGGCGACCTCCAGCAGGACGCCAGCGGCCGCCTGTACAAGGAGTCGTTCGGCATGGCCTCGGCACGCGCGGTCCGCAACCGCACGTCCGAGGAGTCGTCGTACGACCGCGCCCGCAAGGCGCTGTTCGAGGAGGGCATCTCCACCTCCCGGATGTTCCTCGACCCGGGCCGTCCGGGCGTCGAGGACCTGATCGACTCGATCATCGCCGGCGTCCGCTCCTCCTGCACCTACGCGGGCGCCAACTCCCTCGCCGAGTTCGCCGAGCGGGCCGTCGTCGGCATCCAGAGCGCCGCGGGCTACGCGGAGGGCAAGCCGCTGCACGCCAGCTGGATGTGAGGCGACCGGCCGCCCGCGCACAACGAATGGGCGAGCCGTCCGCGAGGAACGCAACGATCTTGCGCGCACGTGCAAGGTTGCTGCATTACGCCCGTGAAGGGCGGCCCCGTAGGGTCATGCGCTGTACGTGGCGTGGCGGGGACCCCGCTCGGTGGGTCCCTGCTCGCGCAGGGACGCCGCCGGTCCCCGCAGCCCTGACCGCAGTGACGAAGGAGTCAGCGCGTGCTCGACCAAGGCGCACCCCCGCACGACCGCACCACCACCGCCCCACCGTCCCCGGGGGTGGCCGCGCGCCTCATGCGCCGCAAGCCGGTGGAGCGCCTGGTCGCGGAGGGCGGGCAGGGCGAGGGAGGGACCCTGCGTCGCTCCCTCGGGCTCTGGCAGCTCACCATGATCAGCATCGGTGCCACCCTCGGCACCGGCATCTTCGTGGTCCTCGGCGAGGCCGTCCCGAAGGCCGGCCCGGCCGTGACCCTGTCCTTCGTGATAGCCGGCCTGACGGCGCTCTTCTCCGCGCTGTCGTACGCCGAACTGGCGGGCACGATCCCGGTCGCCGGGTCCTCCTACTCGTATGCATACGCAACCCTGGGCGAGCTGATCGCCTGGATCTGCGGCTGGTGCCTGATCCTCGAGTACGGCGTCTCGGTGGCCGCCGTGGCCGTCGGCTGGGGCGAGTACCTCAACGAGCTGCTCGACGGCACGATCGGCGTCACCATCCCGGACGCGCTGTCCGCGCCGCCCGGCGACGGCGGCATCTTCAACCTGCCCGCCCTGATCGTGGTCCTGCTGGCCATGGCGTTCCTGCTGGGCGGCGCCCGGGAGTCCGCCCGCGCCAACACGATCATGGTCTGCGTGAAGATCGCCGCACTGGTGCTCTTCTGCGCGATCGGCATCCAGGGCTTCCGCTCCGGCAACTACGCCCACTTCATGCCGCTCGGCATGGCGGGGGTCAGCGCGGCGGGCGCCACGCTCTTCTTCTCGTACATCGGCTTCGACGCCGCCTCCACCGCCGGTGAGGAGGCGAAGAACGCGCAGCGCGACCTGCCCCGCGCGATCATGCTCTCGCTGGTCATCGTGACGGCGCTGTACGTCCTGGTCGCCGCGGTCGCCGTCGGCGCCAAGCCCTGGCGGCAGTTCACCGACTCCGAGGCCGCGCTCGCCCAGATCATGCGCGAGGTCACCGGCCAGACCTTCTGGGGCACGCTGCTCGCCGCCTGCGCGGTCGTCGCCATCGCGAGCGTCGTGCTGACCGTCCTCTACGGCCAGACCCGCATCCTCTTCGCGATGTCCCGGGACGGGCTCGTGCCCAAGGTGTTCGCGAGGGTCCACCCGAAGACCGGCGCGCCGCGCGCCAACACGGTCATCGTCTCGCTGTTCTGCGGCGTCCTCGCCGCCGCGATCCCGCTCGGCCAGCTCGCCGACGCCACCAGCATCGGCACCCTCTTCGCCTTCGCGCTGGTCAACGTCGCCGTGGTGGTGCTGCGCCGCACCCGCCCGACCATGAACCGCACCTTCCGCGTCCCGCTGTCGCCGCTCCTGCCGGCCCTGGGCTTCGCCTTCTGCGTCTGGATGATGGGCAGCCTGTCCGCCGTCACCTGGGTGGTCTTCGGGGTCTGGATGGCGGTCGGGCTCGTGGTGTACTTCGGATACGGCCACCGCCGCTCCCGCCTCGCCACGCGAGAAGCCCTCGCGACCGAAGAGAAGTGAACCACCAGCAGTGCTGAACGATCTCGACGAACGCATCGTGCACGCCCTCGCCGAGGACGCCCGCCGCTCCTTCGCGGACATCGGGCAGCTCGTGGGCCTCTCCGCCCCCGCCGTGAAGCGGCGGGTGGACCGGCTGCGCGCCACCGGGGCCATCACCGGCTTCACCGTGCGGGTGGACCCGGGGGCCCTCGGCTGGGAGACCGAGGGGTTCGTCGAGATCTACTGCCGGCACAACACCTCGCCGGACACCATCCGGCGGGGCCTGGAGCGCTACCAGGAGGTCGTGGCCGCCTCCACGGTCACCGGCGACGCGGACGCCGTCGTCCAGGTCTTCGCCTCCGACATGCGGCACTTCGAGCGGGTCCTGGAGCGCATCGCGGGGGAGCCCTTCGTCGAGCGCACCAAGTCCGTGCTGGTGCTGTCGCCGCTGCTGCGCCGCTTCTCGTCGGGTTCGCCGACGTAGAACGCCTGCCGGCCGTAATTCCCCGGCCGGCCGCGCCGGGTCCGCCTACCATCGGTGTCATGACCTGGCGACATTGATCCACCAGCCGTGCCTCCCGAGGACCGCCTCGGACGCCGTACCTCCGGCGTCCGATCCGCCCCTTCGGGAAGGCCTCATGACACTCTCACCTGCGCGCGTGCCCACCACCGCCGGCGTCCGCCGGCTCACGGCCGCGCTGTACGGCTACGCGTTCCTCGACGACTTCGTCCTGCTCTACCCGGTGTACGCGCTGCTCTTCAGCGACACCGGCCTGTCCCTGTGGCAGATCTCCTCGCTCTTCGCCGTCTGGTCGCTCACCGGCGTGCTGCTCGAAGTGCCCTCCGGCGCCTGGGCCGACGCCGTCTCCCGGCGCCTGCTGCTGTGGCTGGGCCCGCTGCTGACCGCCGTGGGCTTCGCCCTGTGGGTGCTCACCCCGTCGTACTGGGCGTTCGCCCTCGGCTTCTTCCTGTGGGGCGCGCGCGGCGCCCTCGGCTCCGGCGCCCTGGAGGCCCTGGTCTACGAGGAGCTGGCGCGGCTCGGCGCGGCCGGGCGGTACGCCCGCGTCATGGGCCGGGCCCGGGCCGCGGGCCTGGTCGCCGTCATGGCGGCGATGGGGCTCGCCGGTCCCGTGTTCGCCTGGGGCGGCTATCCGGCCGTGGGCGCGGCAAGTGTCCTGGCCTGTCTGGCGAGTTCGCTGACCGCCACCCGGTTCCCCGAGGACCGCAAGGCGGTACGGAGCGAGGACGGGGGCTGGGCCGCGACGCTGCGGGACGGCCTGGCCGAGGCGCGCCGAGACCGCCCGCTGCGCGGCGCGCTCCTGCTGGTGCCCGCGGTCGGGGCCGTGTGGGAGGCGCTCGACGAGTACACCCCGCTGCTGGTGCGCGACACCGGCGTCGCCGAGGCGACGGTGCCGTATCTGCTCCTGCTGATCTGGGCGGGGGCGACCGCCGGAAGCCTGCTCGCCGGGCCGTGCGCGCGGCTGGGCACGGCGGGCCTCGCGGCGGTGCTCACCGGTGCGGCACTCGCGCTCGCCGTGGGCGCCGCCGCGCGGACACCGCTCGCCCTCGGGCTCGTGGCCCTCGCGTTCGGCGGCTTCCAGCTGGCGACCGTGCTCGCCGATGTGCGCCTCCAGCGGCGGCTGGACGACACGGCCCGGGCCACGCTGACCTCGGTGGCGGGGCTCGGCGGCGATCTCGCCACGGTCGTGGTCTACGGCCTGTACGCGGCCGTCGCGTCGCGATCCGCGCACAGCACGGCCTTCGCGGTGTTCGCGGTGCCGTATCTCGTCACCGCGGTGCTGCTGATGCTCGGGAGGCCATTGCGGTCCCGGCGCGGCATCCCGTAGGTTGTCCGGCATTCGCTACCGACGGGTAACACTGGCGGGTAACACTCCAGGGGGAGAGCATGCGCCGGCTCATCGGCCGTCCGAGGACGGTCCGCTCCCGGATCGTGGCACTGGCGCTCGCTCCCGTGCTCGCCCTCCTGGTGCTGTGGGGCTTCGCCATGGTGTCCGTCACCGGCGAACTGCGCGCGCTCGTGCGGGTGCAGGGGGTCTACGAGGAGTTCGGCACCCCCGTGGACACGGCCGTCGGGCAGATCCAGATCGAACGGCGTCTCTCGGCCGCCTACCTGGGCACCGACCGGCGCTCGCCCCCCATCGTGGGCCTGATGGAGCAGCAGCGCCGCACGGACCGGGCCGTGAACGCCATGCGCGACGCCGTCAGGAACGGCGACCGGGACCTGCTCACCGCGCGGCAGCGGCAGGCGCTGGACGCCATGGTGGCGGCCGCCGGAAAGCTGGAGGGCCTGCGGGAGCGGGTGCTGTCCCGGGACATCTCCTGGGACCGGGCGGTGAGCGAGTACAGCGCCCTGGTGGCGCCCGGCTTCGACGTGCAGTCGACGCTCACCGCACTGCAGGCCGGACAGCTCGCGCGGGAGGCGCAGGTCGTCGTCGAGCTGGTCCGGGTGCGGGAGTTCGTGTCCCGGGAGGACGCGCTGGTCGCCGGGGCGCGGGCCGCCGGGGCGCTCACCGACCGGCAGTACGACACCCTCACGGCGACGGTCGAGGACCGGCGGGTCTTCGAGCGGACGTACGTGCCCGACCTGCCGGGCGACTCGCGGGCGCTGTTCGAGGACTTCCAGCGCGAGCCGCTGCATCGCGCGCTGGTCGGCGGCGAGGACGCCCTGCTCAGGGCCGGAGCGGCGGGGGCGGGCGACGCCGTCGCCGCCGACACCTGGCGCTCCACCACCGACCGCGTGGTCAAGCGCTACATGCAGCTGTGCACCCGGTCCGCCGAGAACTCCGCGGGGCGCGGACGGCAGTTCGCCTACCGGGAGCTGACCAAGGCCGTCGTCGTCGGCGCGTTCGGGCTCGCGGCCGTGGCCCTGTCGTGGTGGCTCGCGGTGCGCGGAGCGCGCCGGATCTCGCGCCGCCTGGAGCGGCTGCGCGACGCCGCCGACCTGCTCGCCACGCGCCAACTGCCCGACGTGATGGCACGGTTGAGCGCGGGCGAGGACGTGGACGCGGTCGCCGAGGCGCCGCCGCTCGCGGACGGGGAGGCGGGCACCGACGAGATCGGCGACGTGGGGCGCTCCTTCAACACCGCCCGGCTCGCCGCCGTCGAGGCGGCCGTGCAGCAGGCGGCCCTGCGCCGGGGCCTGTCCGCGGTGCTGCTCAACATCGCCCGCCGCAACCAGTCGCTGGTGCACCGGCAGCTCAAGCTCGTCGACACCCTGGAGCGGCGCACCGGCGACCCGGACGTCCTGGAGCAGCTCTTCCGCATCGACCACCTCACCACGCGGATGCGGCGGCACGCCGAGAACCTCATCGTCCTCTCCGGCGCGGCACCCGGCCGCAGATGGCGGCGCCCGGTGCCCGTCGCCGACGTCGTCGCCTCCGCGGTCGGCGAGATCGAGGCCTACGCCCGGGTCGAGGTGCCGCCGATGGTGCGGGTGGGCGTGGCGGCGGACGCCGTCGCCGACGTGGTCCACCTGATCGCCGAACTCGTCGAGAACGCCACGGTGTTCTCGCCGCCCGACACCCGGGTGACCATGCGCACCGACCGCACGGGCGGCGCCTTCGTGCTGCGGATCGACGACCGGGGGCTCGGCCTCGACGCCGGCCATCTGGCGGAGGCGCAGCGGACGATCAGCGCCCCCGACGACTTCGACCCGACCCGGCACGATCGGCTCGGCCTGTACGTCGTCGGCCGGCTCGCCGCGCGGCACGGCATCGAGGTCGAGCTGGGCCCGTCACCGTACGGCGGGACGACGGCGGTGGTCTCGCTCCCGGCGACGGTGCTGGCCGAGGAGGGCCACGGCACCGAAGGGACGGGGGACGTCTCGGCGCGGGCGACCCTGCCGTGAGCGACGAGCACTGGTACGAGGACGAGACCGGGGCGATGGTGCGGCCCTACACCGTCACCCGGGGCCGCACCCGCCCCTCCGACGGCCACCGGATCGACCTGATGTCGCAGGTCATCGCCCTGCGCGACGGTGACGCGCCGTCCGCCGCCGACCACGCGGGCGCCCGGCTGCTCGCCCTGCTGCGTTACGGTCCCCGGCCGGTCGTCGAGCTCGCCGCGGACGCCGACCTGCCCCTGACCGTCGTGCGCGTCCTGCTCGGCGACCTGGCCGAGACCGGCCTCGTCCGCATCGACGCGCCGCGGCCGGCACCGGGCGGGCCGGCGGCCGACCCCGACCTGCTGCGGGAGATCGTCGAACGGCTGCGCGCGCTCTGACCCAGGCCGGACGGAAGGGGGGGGCGACCAGAAGGCGGGCCTGCTAGAAGTCCGGGTGCCAGGGCACGACCTTGAAGTCCCCGGTGCCCTTCCTGACCTTCTCGAACGGCGCCGAGCTGATGCACTTCGGCAGGTCCTTGGGCCCCATGTCCTCGCTCGCCGCCCAGCTGTAGCCGAGCCGGTCGATCCCGCCGGTGTCGTGGACGCTGATGCCCACCCGGTGCCCCTCGACCCCCTCCAGGTCCGTGTCGGTGATGACCCCCGAGACGACGGCCACCTTGCCGCCCGTGACCAGGCAGTCGACCTTCGCCTTCGCCCAGCCGCCCTCCCCGTTCGCCGCGTAGTGGCTCCACCGGAAGGTCCCGGTGGCCTTGAGCGGGTTGCCGTGGTCCTTCGCCGCCAGGTGCGCGTCGAAGGTGAAGGTGATGTCGTCCCCGGCGACCCGGTACAGCTTCGCGGTGCCGGTGAGGGCGGCGGCCTCGCGCGGCGGGTGGCTGTCGGTCCCGTACGCCACGGCGGAGCCGGTCGCCCCGGTGGCGAGCAGGAGCACGGCCCCGAGCACGGCGATCTTCGTACGGCGCTGCATGACGGTCCTTTCTGCAGGTGAAGCGGACGGTCACCACTGTTCCGGCGCCGGCCCGCCACCACATCGCACCCGGGTCGGCACCCCGTCTCCGCCGTCCGGCGGGGGCCGGTCGCGCACACTGCGCCCCCAGGAGGAGCGGACCCGCGCCCGCGGGCGCGCAACGAATCGCCGCCGGGCCGGGTGCGGACGCAACGAACCGCTCACCGGCGCGCAACGGCTCCTTCTTGCCGGTGCCGGGCGCGCGACCGTACCGTCTAGTTGCCCCCCACACGCACCCGTACCGGTGAGGAACACGCATGCGTACCGCCCTGCTCCAGAGCTCCGGCCGCCCCGGCTCCGTCGCCGAGAACCTCAAGGTCCTCGACGCCGCCGCGGGCCGTGCCGCCGCCGCGGGCGCCGCGCTGCTGGCCGCGCCGGAGATGTTCCTGACCGGGTACGCGATCGGTGACGACATCGCCCGCCTCGCCGAGCCCGCCGACGGCGACTCCGCGGACGCGGTCGCCGACCTCGCGAGCCGGCACGGCCTCGCGATCGCCTACGGCTACCCGGAGCGCGACGGCGGCACGGTCTTCAACTCCGCCCAGCTGATCTCCGCCGCCGGCGACCGCCTCGCGAACTACCGCAAGACCCACCTCTTCGGCTGCTTCGAGCGCGACCACTTCACGCCGGGCGAGCAGCCGGTCGTCCAGGCGGAGCTGGACGGGCTGACCGTCGGCCTCATGATCTGCTACGACGTGGAGTTCCCGGAGAACGTCCGCGCCCACGCCCTGGCCGGCACGGACCTGCTCGTCGTGCCGACGGCGCAGATGCACCCCTTCCAGTTCGTCGCCGAGTCGATGATCCCGGTGCGCGCCTTCGAGAACCAGATGTACGTCGCCTACGTCAACCGGGTCGGCCGGGAAGGGGAGTTCGAGTTCGTCGGCCTCTCCACGCTGGCCGGTCCCGACGGGATCGCGCGCACCCGCGCCGGACGCGGTGAGGACCTCGTCGTCGCCGACGCCGACCCCGCCTTCCTCGCCGCCTCCCGCGAGGCGAACCCGTACCTAGAGGACCGCCGCCCCGGCCTGTACGGATCCCTCGCCTGAACCCCCCTGAGCATCCCCCGAGTTCGTCCCCCGCAAGGAGCCCGTACCCCATGACGTCCACCGTGCCCAACGCCGTCGAGCATGCGGACGAGCCGCAGCTGCCGCCGATCACCATGTTCGGCCCGGACTTCCCGTACGCGTACGACGACTTCCTCGCGCACCCGGCGGGCCTCGGCCAGATACCGGCGACCGAGCACGGCACCGAGGTCGCGGTCATCGGCGGCGGCCTCTCCGGCATCGTGGCCGCGTACGAGCTGATGAAGATGGGCCTCAAGCCCGTCGTGTACGAGGCCGACCGGATCGGCGGGCGGCTGCGGACGGTGGGCTTCGAGGGCACCGGCACCGAGGGCCTGAGCGCGGAGATGGGCGCCATGCGCTTCCCGCCGTCCTCCACGGCGCTGCAGCACTACATCGACCTGGTCGGACTCGAGACCCGCCCCTTCCCCAACCCCCTTGCCGAGGCGACCCCTTCGACGGTCGTCGACCTCAAGGGCGAGTCGCACTACGCCGAGACGATCGACGACCTGCCGCAGGTCTACCGCGACGTCGCCGACGCCTGGAACCGCTGCCTCGAAGAGGGCGCCGACTTCTCCGACATGAACCGCGCCCTGCGCGAGCGGGACGTGCCGCGCATCCGCGAGATCTGGGCGAAGCTCGTCGAGAAGCTCGACAACCAGACCTTCTACGGCTTCCTCTGCGACTCCGAGGCCTTCAGGTCCTTCCGGCACCGCGAGATCTTCGGCCAGGTCGGCTTCGGCACCGGCGGCTGGGACACCGACTTCCCCAACTCCATCCTGGAGATCCTGCGCGTCGTCTACACCGAGGCCGACGACCACCACCGCGGCATCGTCGGCGGCTCCCAGCAGCTGCCGCTGCGGCTCTGGGAGCGCGAGCCGGAGAAGATCGTGCACTGGGCGTACGGCACCTCGCTGGCGGCGCTGCACGACGGCGGCACCCCGCGCCCGGCCGTCACCCGCCTCACCCGCACCGCCGGCAACCGGATCACGGTGACCGACGCGGCCGGAGACATCCGCACCTACCAGGCGGCGATCTTCACCGCCCAGTCCTGGATGCTGCTGTCGAAGATCGACTGCGACGACTCGCTCTTCCCCATCGACCACTGGACCGCGATCGAGCGCACCCACTACATGGAGTCCTCCAAGCTGTTCGTGCCCGTCGACCGGCCGTTCTGGCTGGACAAGGACGAGGACACCGGCCGGGACGTCATGTCGATGACGCTCACCGACCGGATGACACGCGGCACCTACCTCCTGGACGACGGCCCGGACAGGCCGGCGGTCATCTGCCTCTCCTACACCTGGTGCGACGACAGCCTGAAGTGGCTGCCGCTGTCCGCGAACGAGCGGATGGAGGTCATGCTGAAGTCGCTCGGCGAGATCTACCCGAAGGTCGACATCAGGAAGCACGTCATCGGCAGCCCGATCACCGTGTCGTGGGAGAACGAGCCGTATTTCATGGGCGCGTTCAAGGCCAACCTGCCCGGCCACTACCGCTACCAGCGGCGCCTGTTCACCCACTTCATGCAGGACCGGCTGCCCGAGGACAAGCGGGGCATCTTCCTCGCGGGCGACGACATCTCCTGGACGGCCGGCTGGGCCGAGGGCGCGATCCAGACCGCGCTGAACGCGGTGTGGGGCGTCATGCACCACCTCGGCGGCAGCACCGACGGCACCAACCCGGGCCCCGGCGACCTGTACGACGAGATCGCCCCGGTCGAGCTGCCGGAGGACTAGAGCCCGGCAGCGCCGCCGGGGCACTAGATCCCGGCCGCGCGTGCCTTCTCGTAGACCTCGGCGGCGACGTCCTTGAGCTCACCGGCGTCGCGCAGGGTGCTCTGGAGGTCGACGACGATGTCGTCCGGGCTTGTCGCGGCGTACACGGCCAGGTCCTCCACGATCTGGTCCACGCTGCCGTGGAGGGGCAGGCGTCCGGTGCCCCCGTGGGCCCGCGCGGAGTGGCGCGCGTTGGCCCGCAGCACCGTCCGGATCGGCCGGGTGCGCCCGCGCTCGGCGGCCAGCTCCGCCAACCGCCGCCGCTGGGTGAGCAGTTGGTCGACGCCGGCGGCGACCGGCAGCCAGCCGTCGGCATGGTCGACGAGCCGCGTCATCGCCTTCCTGCTGCCGGCCGCCAGCAGGACCGGTATCGGCCGGGCGGGCTTGGGTCCGACCACGGAGGAGACGATCCTGGTGAACCGGCCGTCGTACGCCACCGGATCCGGACCCCACACCGCCCGGCACACCTCGATCACCTCGTCGAGGACCTGGCCGCGCTCGGCGTAGGGGCGCACCGACGCGGCCGCGTACTCGTCGTGCGACCAACCCGTGCCGAACCCCGCGACGACCCGGCCGCCGCTCGCCGCGTCCAGGGTGGCGAGCGTCCTGGCGAGCTGGAACGGCAGGTGCAGCGGCGCCACCAGCACGCTGGTGCCCAGCCGCGCCGTCCGTGTGGCCGCGGCCGCCAGCGTCAGCGTGACCAGGGGGTCGGCGACCCCGCGGTAGTGGTCGGGCCAGGGGCGGCCCTCGACGCCGTACAGGCCCTGCCCGGCCGGTTCGGGGACCAGGATGCGCTCGTACACCCACAGGCTCTCGTAGCCGGTCGCCTCGGCCGCCCGCGCCACGTCGGGGACGTCCCGGCCGAGATCGTACTGCCTGGCCTGAGGAAGCCCGAGTCCGAGCCGCACCGCCATGCCTGTGCTCCTTTGCAGAAGGTCCACCCGTGGCGAACGTACAACGTCCGTCAGGGCAGTGGCGTGAGCAGCATGCGTCCGGCGAACCCAACGGCCGCGTCCAGGCGTTCGGTGAACTCCTCGGCCACGTCGGGCAGTTCACGAAGCGCCCAAAGGGCCCGCGCCGCCGACCAGGTGGCGTCCCGGGCGCGCTCCAGGCTCCAGGCTCCCAGCAGATGCGTGAGCGGGTCGGCGATCTGGAGGAGGTCGGGACCCGGCATCAGATCTTCGCGGACACGCTCCTCCAGCGAGACGAGGAGATCGCCCACGCGGTCGAACTCGTCCTCCAGGTCGTCCGGTTCGCAGCGCAGCGTACGGCAGCTGTCCACCACGGCGAGCGCCAGGTCGTGGCCGATGTGCGCGTTGATGCCCGCGAGCGCGAACTGCAGCGGACGTACGCCGGGATGGCGGCGGAGCTGGAACAGGGGTCGCCAGCAGGCCGGTGGCCGCCGCCCGTCCTCCACCGCCTCGACGGCCGCGAGATAGCGCTCCGCGAACCGCACGTCCAGCGTGGTCGCCGCGTGCGCGTCGGCGAACCGGCCGGTGTCGATGCGCCGGTCGACGGCCTCGGTGACGGCGAGGTAGACGCGGTTGAAGACGGCGACGCCGTCGCGCGCGGGCAGGCTCGCGTCGAGGGCGCGCAGACGGGAGACGACCGTGTCCACGGATGTGGTGACCTGTTCCGATTGCGCCATGCAGGAAGGGTCCCAGTCCTAGGCTGACCGGAGTGCAGGCGGGCCCGGCGCTTCCCCGGATCGGGGGAACGCACCCGCCGGGGGAGGGGAGCAGCGCGGTGGCAGGCCGACGTGCGCGGCGACGGGCCGCACGCAGGGCCGGGCGCAGACGCGTCGCCCGGCACGGCGCCATGGTCGCGGCGGCCACGGTGGTCGTCGCCGTCGGCAGCGTGGCCGGCGTGCTGAGCGCGCTCGACGACGGCCGGGCCGGCGACGAGGCGAGGCCGGAGGCGACCCGCTCGCCCCGCCTGGAGCAGCTCCCGGTGGTGCCGTCCCCGTCGGCGGCGGAGGCGTCGCCCTCCCTCTCCGCGTCGCGCACGGCGAGCCCCACCCCCTCGGCGACCAGGACGGCGAAGAGGCGGGCGCCCGCCGCGCCCGCCACGCGCCTGTACCGCCACCCCGACTCCCAGGTGCTCGACTGGGTCCGCGCCCACCCGGGCGACCCGCGCACGCCGGTCATCGCCTCCCGGATCGCCGACCGTCCGGCCGCTGTCTGGTTCGCCGACTTCACGCCGTCGACCATCGCCTCGCGGGTCCGCGCCGTCACCTCGGGCGCCGCGGCGCAGGGCCGGGTGCCGGTCGTGGTGGCGTACGCGATACCCGGCCGCGACTGCGGGGGCGCCTCCGAGGGCGGGGCGCCCGACCTCGCCGCCTACGACGGCTGGATCGACTCCTTCGCGGCGGGGCTCGGCTCCGGCGAGGTCGTCGTCATCCTCGAACCCGACGCCATCGCGCAGTCGGACTGCCTCTCCGCGGACGAACGGGCCCGGCGCTTCGCCTCGTTGGCCCGGGCGGGCCGCGTCATGAAGGCCGCCGACCCGAAGGCCCGCGTCTACTACGACGCGGGCCACTCCGACTGGAACCCGGCGGCCCAGCAGGCGTCCCTGCTGAGGCAGGCGGGCGCCGCCACACCCGCCTCCTCCGACGGCGTCTTCAGCAACGTATCCAACTTCAACGCCACGTCCGAGGAGATCGCCTACGACCGCCGGGTCCTCGCCGCGCTCGGCGGCCCCGCGAGCCTGGGCGCGGTCGTCGACACCAGCCGCAACGGCAACGGCGCCCCGGCCGACGGCGCCTGGTGCGATCCCGGCGGCCGCAGGATCGGCCGCGCGCCGACGCTGAGCACCGGCGAGGCCCGGATCGACGGCTACCTGTGGGTGAAGCCGCCCGGGGAGTCCGACGGCTGCAAGGGCTCGCCGGGCACCTTCAGCCCGTCGTACGCCTACGAGTTGGCCTCGTCGTAGGAGGACGTGCCCTCGTCCAGCAGCGGGCCCTGCTGCCGCAGATGGGGCGGGGCGAAGGCGCGCAGCGCGTGGTAGCCCGTGATGACGACGATCGTGCCGAGCGCGATGCCGCTGAGCGAGAAGTTGTCGGTGAACTTCATGGTGACGTTGCCGACGCCGATGATGATGCCCGCGGCGGCAGGCACCAGGTTCAGCGGATTGCGCAGGTCCACCCGGGCGTTGGTCCAGATCTGCGCGCCGAGCAGGCCGATCATGCCGTAGAGGATGACGGTGATGCCGCCCAGGACGCCGCCCGGGATCGCGGCCACGATCGCGCCGAACTTCGGGCAGAGGCCGAAGAGGAGGGCGAAGCCGGCGGCGGCCCAGTAGGCGGCGGTGGAGTAGACGCGGGTCGCGGCCATCACGCCGATGTTCTCGGAGTACGTGGTGTTGGGCGGGCCGCCGAGCGCGGTGGACAGGACGGAGCCGAGGCCGTCGGCGGCGATCGCGGTGCCGAGCTTGTCGTCCAGCGGGTCGCCGGTCATCTCGCCGACCGCCTTGACATGCCCGGCGTTCTCGGCGACCAGGGCGATGACCACGGGCAGCGCGACCAGGATCGCCGACCACTGGAAGGACGGCCCGTGGAAGGACGGCAGGCCGATCCAGTCGGCCTTGCCCACGGCGGAGAGGTCGAGCCGCCAGTGGTCGGTGAGCTTGCCGCTCGCGTCCACCGAGTGGATCCGGCCGAAGATCCGGTCGAAGCCCCAGGAGACGACGTAGCCGAAGACCAGACCGAGGAAGATCGCGATGCGGGACCAGAAGCCGCGCAGGCAGACGATGGCCAGACCGGTGAACAGCATGGTCAGCAGCGCGGTCCACTGGTCCTGCGGCCAGTAGGTGGAGGCCGTGACGGGTGCGAGGTTGAAGCCGATCAGCATGACGACGGCGCCGGTGACGATCGGCGGCATCGCCGCGTGGATGATCCGCGCGCCGAAGCGCTGCACCGCGAGCCCCACCAGGAAGAGCGCGACCCCGACGACGAGGACCGCGCCGGTCACCGTGGCGCTCGTGCCGCCCTGCGCGCGGATCACGGCGGCCACGCCCACGAACGACAGCGAGCAGCCCAGATAGCTGGGCACCCGGCCGCGGGTCGCCAGCAGGAAGATCATGGTCGCGACGCCGGACATCATGATGGCGAGGTTCGGGTCGAGGCCCATGAGCACCGGAGCCACGAAGGACGCGCCGAACATCGCCACCACGTGCTGGGCGCCGAGTCCGACCGTGCGGGGCCAGGTGAGGCGTTCGTCGGGCCGAACCACCGCTCCGGGCGCGGGCGTTCGCCCGTCGCCTCCGTGCAGCTTCCAGCGCACGCCGAGGTCCATGGTGAGGTTTCGCTTTCTCTGTACGTGAAGCCTGTCCGGACCATTGTCACGGGTACCAGGACGTCCTACGCTCGCACGGTCCTCCTCATGAACTGTGTTCACGTATCTGATCGAATGTACGGCTGATCGGAGTGCTAGATGAGTGGAAGATCCCGTGCCGCCGTCCTGCTGGCCGCGGTGCTGACGCTCGGAGCCGGACTCGTGCCCTCCGCGCACGCGGCACCGAGGGTGCCCGACACCGCCGTCCTGGACGGCGCCCGGCTGCAGCAGACGAAGGTCCGCCTGGACCGCGGTGATCCACAACTGCGCCGCGCCGTCCGCTCCTTGACGACCCGCGCCGACGCCTGGCTGGACCAGGGCCCCTGGACGGTGGTCGACAAGCCGAAGCCGGCGCCCGGCGGCGACGTCCACGACTATCTGAGCCAGGCCCCCTACTGGTGGCCCACCACGGCTCCGACGGCCGACAACCCCTGGGGCTGCCCCTACGTTCAGAAGGACGGACAGCGCAATCCCGAGGTCGACTCCGGCACCGACCGCCAGGACGTCGAGAAGGTCTTCGACTCCTCCTACGACCTCTCGCTGGCCTGGTACTACACGGGCAGGCGGCAGTACGCCGAGAAGGCGGCCCAGGTTCTGCGCACCTGGTTCCTCGACCCGGCCACGCGCATGAACCCCAACCTGAACCACGCCCAGTTCATCCCCTGCAAGTACGACGGCCGGGCCATCGGCATCATCGACTTCTCGCAGTCGTACACCAGCGTCGTCGACGCCCTCGCCGTCCTCGGCACCGGCGCCCCCGGCTGGACGACGGCCGACCGCAGCGGCATGACCCGGTGGAACACCGACTTCCTTGACTGGCTGAAGAACAGCGGCTTCGGCAAGGAGGAGGGCGCCGCCGCCAACAACCACGGCACCTTCTACGACATGCAGGTCGCCGCCCTCGCCTACGCGACCGGGGACCGGGCGCTGGCCCGGCGGACCGTGCTGGACGCGCGCGCCCGGCGCATCGACCCGCAGATCGCGGGCGACGGCAGCCAGCCCCAGGAACTGGCGCGGACCCGGAGCTGGCACTACTCCACCTTCGACCTGGTGGCGTACACCCGGCTCGCGGCCATCGGCCGGCACGTCGGCGTCGACCTGTGGGGCTACCAGGGGCCGGACGGGCAGAGCCTGTTCAAGGCCGTGGACTTCCTGCTGCCCGCCGCGACCGGGGCCGGCTCATGGGCGTACCCGGAGCTGGAGTTCCACCGCTTCGCGGCGAGCGACGTCGTGCACGCGGCGGCGGACGCGGGCGACCGGGCGGCGCGCAGGGCCGTCCCGGACCTTGAGGCACCGCCCGGCGGCGACCTCTGGGCGCTGCGCCCGGCGGCCGAGCAACTGGACTCGATCGCAGGCTGACCGACCCGGCGCCCCACGGGCGCCTCCCCGACGGGGGCTCCCGGGCATCCACCGGGGCCGGAGTGTCCCCACCGCTCCGGCCTTGGTGCCCGGGGGTCCCTCCGGGCGGGTTCCGTGCGGTGCCCGGGGGCCAGGTCGCCGGGGTCTGTGCGGCGGGCTCAGGGGCGTGGGTCGGGGACCGTGGCCTTCGGCCGGTCGATCCGTGTGCGGTTGCGGTCGCCGGAGCGCAGGACGCCCGCGAAGGCCGCGAGTCCGCAGGACAGGACGGTGACCAGGACGAACGACACCGTCAGGCTGGTGGCCTGGGCCACGCCGCCGATCAGGCTGGGGGCGATCAGGCCCGAGGTGTAGGTGATGGTCGCGACGCCCGCGATGGCCTGGCTCGGGTTCGGGCCGCTGTGCCCGGCCGCCGCGAAGCAGAGCGGTACGACGACGGCGATGCCGAGGCCCATCAGGGCGAACCCGGCCATCGCCACCACCGGATGACCGGCGACGACGATCAGCAGCCCGCCGGCGACGGCGAGGGCGCCGCCCGCCCGCACCGTGCGCACCGCCCCGAAGCGGTTGACCACCGCGTCGCCCACCAGCCGGGCCACCGCCATGGTGAGCATGAACCCGGTGGTGCACGCGGCCGCGAGACCCGCCGAGGTCTCCAGCCGGTCGCGCAGATAGACCGCGGACCAGTCCAGGCTCGCCCCCTCGGCGAACACCGCGCAGAAGCCGACCGCGCCGATCAGCAGCGCGGACCTGGGCGGCAGCGCGAACCGCGGCGGCGGCTCCTCGTCCTCGGCCGGCTGCAGGTCGAGCACCCAGCGGCAGGCCAGCACCCCCAGGATCGTCAGCGTCACCGCGGCCAGCGCGAAGTGCAGCCGGGCGTCCGCGCCGAGGTGCGCGGCGAGCGTGCCGGCCGCCGACCCGACGAGGGCGCCCGCGCTCCACATGCCGTGCAGCCCCGACATGATCGACTTGCCGAGCAGCCGCTCGACCTCGACACCGAGCGCGTTCATGGCCACGTCGGCCATGCCCGCGCTCGCGCCGTACACGAACATCGACAGGCACAGGGTGAGCAGGTTCGGCGCGAGGGACGGCAGGATCAGGGACAGCGTCCAGAGCGAGATCAGTCCGCGCAGCGCCCTACGGCTGCCGAAGCGGTGGCTGATCCGGCCGGCCAGCGGCATGGAGCAGGAGGCGCCGAGCGCCGTGAAGGCGAGGGCGAAGCCGAGCTGGCCCGCGCTGAGCGAGGCGTGGTCCTGGACCCAGGGCACACGGGTCGCGAAGGTGCCGGTGACGGCTCCGTGCACGGCGAACACGGCGGCCACGGCGTACCGGGCGCGCCGTACCTCGCGCAGGTCGTAGACCACGTCACTCATTCTCCGGCCCCTCCTGGTCCCGCCGAGCTCCCCAGGTTCCCCACCTGCGCCCGGTAAACTATCAGGAACCCTGCCTGATAGATAGGGCTTTCAATGGCCGTGCGGGCGGCCGGACATGGTGCGGTGCGGTCCCGCCGATCTGGAAGGATCCCGGCATGCCTGCCTCTCCGAGCACCGCCCGGGCCATCAACGACCGGCTCGCCCTGCGTCTGCTCCAGGAGCAGGGCCCGCTCACGGCGGGGCAGTTGAAGCAGCTGACCGGACTGTCCCGGCCGACCGTCGCCGACCTCGTGGACCGCCTCACCGCGTCCGGGCTGATCACCGTCGTCGGGGAGGCGGGGGAGCAGCGGCGCGGCCCGAACGCCCGGCTCTACGGGATCGTGGCCGACCGCGCGCACCTGGCCGCGCTGGACGTCCGCACCGAGGGCGTCTCGGTGGTCGTGACCGACCTGGTGGGCCGGGTGCTCGCCGAGGCGTCCGTGCCGGTCGCCGGGGGGACGGGGACCGGGCCCGTGGTGGAGCAGGCGGTCGCGCTGGTCGAGCGGGCGGCGAAGGAGGCCGGAGTGGCGGGCGCGCCCGCGGGCGAGGCGGCCCGCGCATGGGGGCGCCTGCACACGGTCGGCATCGGCGCCCCCGGCCTGATAGACCCGGCCACCGGTGAACTCCGCGACTCCTCCGGCCTGCCCGAATGGCACCGCCGCCTGGTCGCCGCCCTCCAGGAACGCTTCCCCGAGGCCCGCGTCAGCGTCGACAACGAGGCCAACCTCGCGGCGCTGGCCGAGCAGCGCGACGGCGCGGCCAACGACCGCGACACGTTCGTCCTGCTGTGGCTGAGCCACGGCACGGGCGCCGCCGTGGTGCTGGACGGCGCCCTGCGCCGCGGGGCCTCCGGCGGCACGGGCGAGATCGGTTTCCTGCCGGTGCCGGGGACGTCCGGTCTGCCCTCGGCGACCGACTGCGACGGCGGCTTCCACTCCCTGGCCGGCTCGTCCGCGATCGTGGACCTGGCGGGGGACCACGGCCTGACGGTCACGGACACGTCGGAGCAGCCGGCGGCGGCCGGGGTTGTGCGGGACGCTGCGCGGGCGGTTTCGGCTTCGGACGCGGCTGCGGCGGCGGGAACGGATCCGGTGGCGGGAACGGATCCGGCAGCCGCTCGGGCCGCGGCTCCGGGAGCGGGCTCGCCGACGGCGTCCGACGCGGCTTCGTCGTCGGTGCCGGATCCGGCATCGGCATCGGCTGCGGACGCGGCGACGGTCACGCCTGATGGGGCTGCGGCCCCGGACGCCGCTTCGGCCGCCGCCCAGCGCGAAGGGGCCGGGGCGTTTCTCGACGCTCTCGCCGACCGGCTCGCCGTGGGGGTCGCCTCCGTCGTGGCGATCCTCGACCCGGGATGCGTCGTGCTCGGGGGTGAGGTCGGGCAGGCCGGCGGCGAGGAGCTCGCCCGGCGCGTGGCCGAGCGGGTGCGCCGGATGACGCCGCTGGGCACGGAGGTCCGGCCCAGCACCCTCGGCGGCGGCGCCGTCCTGCGCGGGGCCCTGCTCACCGCCCGGGACCGCGCCCAGGAGGAGCTGTTCGCGCCTCCGGAGCGCTAGGTCCCGGCCGCGCTCAGGCCCGCTTCAGGTACTCCTCGAACGTGCCCTTCCCCGTGGCCTGTTCCGGCGCCAGATGACCGCCGTCGCGGAACGCCCGGTACGTCCTGCCGAACAGCGGCACACCCACCACCGGCCGCCGGCGCCCCGTCGCCTTGAGCCAGGCGCGGGCCAGCGACTCGAAGGTGCGGATCTCGGGTCCGCCCATGTCCTCGACCCGCCCGGCGGGCGCCCCCGCCGCCAACTCGGCCAGCCGCTCGGCCACTTCGGCCACCTCGACGGGCTGGTCGCGCACCCCGGCCGGCAGCAGCAGGACCGGCAGCTTGGCCAGCGCCCGGAACATCATCACGGGCAGGTCGTGGAACTGGGTCGCGCGCAGCACCGTCCAGCCGAGCCCCGACTCCTCGATCAGCCTCTCGACCGCGAACTTGGTCCGGTAGTACGGCAACGGCACCCGGTCGACGCCGACGATCGAGATGTAGACCAGATGCTCCACGCCGGCCCGCCGCGCCGCCTCGACCAGGTGCCGGGCGGCCTTCTCGTCCCCGCCCGTCTGCGTGGTCGCGCAGTGCACGACGGTGCCGACGCCCGCGAGCGCCGCGTCCAGGGCGCCACCGCCCCGGCGCAGATCGACGGCGTAGGGCTGGGTGTGGCGGCTGAGTACCCTGACCTCGTGACCGTCGGCCCGCAGCCGCTCGGTGACGAGCCGGCCGAGGGTTCCGGTGCCGCCGGTCACCAGGATCGTGGTCATGCTGTTCAGCTCCTTCGACGCCGGGCGCTCCCCGGTGGAACGCCCTTCGGCAGCTGAGACCGGGTAGCCGCCCCGAGATGTGACAACCCGCTACGACGGCCTGAGCTGGCGCTGCGCGAAGTCCAGCTTGTCCGGGTTCAGCACGGCGCGCACATGGGAGATCAGCCCGTCCCGCATCTCGAACACGGTCACGCCGAAGAGCGTGTCGCCGTCCCAGATCGCCAGCCCTTCGGCACCGTTGACCTCGACCTTCGTGACGGAGAGACCGGCGACGTACCGCTCGACGACGCCCGCCACCAGCCGCGCCACCTTGTCGGGGCCCTCGACCGCGCGCAGTGCCGCGCGGACCTTGCCGCCGCCGTCGCTGGAGAACGTCACGTCCGCCGTCAGCAGCTTCTCCAGACCGGCCAGATCGCCGTCGCGGGCCGCCGTGATGAACGAGGTGACGAGCTCCTCCTGCTGCTCGGGCGCCGGCTCGAAACGGGGCCGCTCCTCGTTCACCCGCCGCACCGCCCGCCGGTACAGCTGACGGGAGTTGGCCTCGGTGAGGTCGAGCGCCTCGGCGATCTCCCGGTGGCCGTACCCGAAGGCCTCGCGCAGCACGTACACCGCGCGTTCGGTCGGGCCGAGCCGCTCCAGCAGGACCAGCAGCGCGAGCGACACCGCCTCGCGCTGCTCCGCCGACTCCAGCGGGCCGAGCGTGCCGTCCGAGGTGACCACCGGCTCCGGCAGCCAGACGCCGACGTATCTCTCGCGCCGGGCCCGCGCGGAGGTGAGCCGGTTCAGGCAGAGGTTGCCGACGACCTTGGCGAGCCAGGCCGCCGGATGCTCGATGCCCGCGCGATCGGCGGCGCTGAAGCGCAGATACGCGTCCTGGACGATGTCCTCCGCCTCGTGGGCCGAGCCGAGCATGCGGTAGGCGAGGCCGAACAACCGGGGGCGGTGGGTCTCGAACTCGTCGGCGATCGCGCTGCTCATGGGCACCACCCTGCCAGAGCGGCCCGGCCCGGGAGTTGAAGGCCCGGCGGTGGGCAAGGGCCGTCGTCACCACCGCCGGACCGGATCGCGGATCCAAAAGGACTAGACCAAAGGGTCCAGCAGATCGGGGCAGTTGAGAAGTCCATCGTCACGTCCTGTGAGCCAACGCACACCGATCGCCCGTATGGACCTCGATCAGGCGTGGCACACTGGCTCTGTACCAGAAGCAGCGCACTCCGGGGTCGGTGAAAGTCCGAACCGGCGGTTACAGTCCGCGACCCGACCGCTTCCAGCGGCCGGTTGACCAGGTGAAATTCCTGGACCGACGGTTAAAGTCCGGATGGGAGGCAGTGCGCGGCGGGCGGGCATTCGTGCGCGCCGCCGTATCGGCTTCGTCCTGCGGGACGAGAGCGTCCGGCGTCGCCCCCGGTGTCCTCGCTCGTTCATTCTGTCGTCATCGACAGGCCCCGGAGTCCGTGCCCGAAGAGGGAGGACCCGGGAAGTGTTCACCGGAATCGTCGAAGAGCTGGGCGAGATCACGGCCGTCGAGAACCTCGGCGACGCCTCCCGCTTCCGGCTGCGTGGGCCCGTCGTCACCGACGGCGCGAAGCACGGCGACTCCATCGCCGTGAACGGGGTCTGTCTCACCGTCGTCGACCACGAGGGCGACGAATTCACCGCCGACGTCATGGCGGAGACCCTCGACCGCTCCAGCCTCGGCGCACTCGCCGTCGGCTCCCGCGTCAACCTCGAGCGCCCCATGGCCGTCGGTGCCCGCCTCGGCGGCCACATCGTCCAGGGCCATGTCGACGGCACGGGCGAGATCCTGGAGCGCAAGCCCTCCGAGCACTGGGAGATCGTGAAGGTCTCCCTCCCCGCCGACCTGACCCGGTACGTGGTGGAGAAGGGCTCGATCACGGTCGACGGCATCAGCCTCACCGTGGTGGACGCCGGCCCCGACTACTTCACGGTCAGCCTCATCCCGACCACCCTCGCCCTGACCACGCTCGGCCACAAGCAGCCCGGCGACCCGGTCAATCTCGAGGTCGACGTCGTCGCCAAGTACGTCGAGCGGCTGCTCGGTCCACAGGGGGCGGCCAAGTGAACTGGCTGAACTCCGAGGCGTTCACCCTCCTCGGCCAGCACATCATCTGGTCGGACATGATCGGCAACGTCCTGGGCCTGATCACCCTCGCCCTCGGCTGGCGCCGCTCCCTGCTGACCTGGCCGGTGCAGTTCCTCTCCGGCCTGGTCCTCTTCGTCGCCTTCTACGGCCATCTCGCCGGCAGCGCGGGCAAGCAGGTCGTCGTCATGGTGGTCGCCCTCTACGGATGGTGGCAGTGGAACCGGAACAAGGGGCAGGCCGAGGACGGTCACATCGCCCCCCGGTTCGCCACCTGGCGCGAGCGCGGCGCGATGATCGCCGCCGCGGCGGTGGGCACCGTCGCCGTGGCCCTGCTCTTCAAGGCCTACCCGTCCCTGTCCTGGGACCCCTGGCCCGACGCCTACATCTTCGTCGGCACCGTCGTCGCCATGTACGCGCAGGCGCGCGGCATGGTCGAGTTCTGGATCGCCTGGCTCCTGGTGGACGTCGTCGGCGTCCCCCTCAACTTCGCCAACGGCTACGCCTTCTCCGGCTTCGTCTACGTCATCTACGGCGCACTCGTCCTGTGGGGCATGCGCGACTGGTGGCTGCGCTCCCGCAGGGCGCCGCAGCCCGTCCTGGAAGGAGCGCCGGCATGACCTCGGCACCCATTCTCTACAGCACCGACGGCATCGAGGACTGGTCCCTCGACCCCATCGAGCAGGCCATCGCCGACATCGCGGCCGGCCGCCCCATCGTGGTGGTCGACGACGAGGACCGTGAGAACGAGGGCGACCTCGTCGTCGCCGCCGAGAAGGTCACCCCCGAGATCGTCGCCTTCATGATGAGCGAGTGCCGCGGTCTGATCTGCGCCCCCATGGAGGGCGAGGAGCTGGACCGGCTGGCCCTGCCGCAGATGGTCGAGGACAACACCGAATCGATGAAGACCGCGTTCACGGTCTCCGTCGACGCCTCCGCTGCGCACGGCGTCACCACCGGCATCTCGGCCGCCGACCGCGCCACCACGCTCCAGCTGCTGGCGAGCGGCGACGCCGAGCCCTCCGACTTCGTGCGCCCGGGCCACATCTTCCCGCTGCGCGCCCGGTCCGGCGGCGTCCTGACCCGTGACGGCCACACCGAGGCCGCCGTGGACCTCGCCCGGCTCGCGGGCCTGCGCCCGGCCGGCGCGATCGTCGAGATCGCCGGCGAGGACGGCCGCATGCTGCGCCTGCCCGAGCTGATCCCCTTCGCCCGCAAGCACGGTCTGACGATCATCTCCATCGAGGACCTGATCGCCTACCGCCGGACCGCCGAGCCCACCGTCCGCCGCGAGGCCGAGACCCAACTGCCCACCAAGCACGGCGAGTTCACGGCCTACGGCTACCGCTCCGCGGTCGACGGCGTGGAGCACGTCGCGCTCGTCCACGGCGAGATCGGCGACGGCGAGGACGTCCTGGTCCGGGTCCACTCCGAGTGCCTGACCGGCGACATCTTCGCCTCCCTGCGCTGCGACTGCGGCCCCCAGCTGGAGGCCTCCCTGCAGCGCATCCAGACCGAGGGCAGGGGAGTGGTGGTCTACCTGCGCGGGCACGAGGGACGCGGCATCGGGCTGCTGTCCAAGCTGCGCGCGTACGAGCTCCAGGAGCGCGGCCGCGACACCCTCGACGCCAACCTGGAACTCGGCCTGCCCGCCGACGCCCGGGACTACGGCGCGGGCGCCCAGATCCTGGAGGACCTCGGCGTGCACAGCGTGCGCCTGATGACCAACAACCCCGCCAAGACCGAAGCGCTCGTCGCGCACGGGCTCAAGGTGACCGGCCGGGAGCCGATGCCCGTACAGGCGGGCGAGCACAACCTCCGCTACCTGCGCACCAAGCGGGACCGGATGGGGCACGACCTGCCCTGGCTGGACACGGCTCCCGTGTCCACCTGCAGCAACCAGTAGAAGCACCTGAGAAGGCACAGAGGAGACACGGGAACGTGAGCGGCAAGGGCGCACCGGAGCTGTCGGTACGGAACGTCGGGGATCTGCGGGTCGCCGTCATCGCGGCGCAGTGGCACGAAAAGGTGATGGACGGCCTGGTGGACGGCGCCCTGCGCGCCCTGCACGACCTGGGGATCGACGAGCCGACCCTGCTGCGGGTCCCCGGCAGCTGGGAGCTCCCGGTGGTGGCCAAGGTCCTAGCGGGCCGCGGCTACGACGCGATCGTCGCCCTGGGCGTCGTCATCCGCGGCGGCACCCCCCACTTCGACTTCGTGTGCCAGGGCGTGACCCAGGGCCTGACCCAGGTCTCCGTCGACACCGGCGTTCCGGTCGGCTTCGGCGTCCTCACCTGCGACACCGAGGAGCAGGCCCTGGACCGCGCGGGACTGGCCGGTTCCAACGAGGACAAGGGGCACGAGGCGGTGACGGCGGCGGTGGCGACCGCGGCCACCCTCCGCTCAGTATCTGAACCGTGGCGCTGACGCAGAGCCCGTGTGGCATAGGCTGAGCGTCATCATGTCCAAGAAGACGTTCGAGGAGCTCTTCACCGAGCTCCAGCACAAGGCCGCGCACGGCGACCCCGCCTCCTCCCGCACCGCCGAACTGGTCGGCAAGGGCGTCCATGCCATCGGCAAGAAGGTCGTCGAAGAGGCCGCCGAGGTCTGGATGGCCGCCGAGTACGAGGGCAAGGAGGCGGCCGCCGAGGAGATCTCGCAGCTGCTGTACCACGTCCAGGTGATGATGGTCGCCCGGGGAATCTCCCTGGACGACGTCTACGCCCACCTGTAAGCCGTCCCGGTCCAGACACCCACCCCATCACGCAAAGGAAGCCGACCTCATGCTGCGCATCGCCGTCCCCAACAAGGGTTCCCTGTCAGGCCCTGCGGCGGAGATGCTGCATGAGGCCGGCTACCGGCAGCGCCGGGAGTCCAAGGAGCTGCGGATCGTCGACCCGACGAACGAGGTCGAGTTCTTCTACCTCCGCCCCCGGGACATCGCGATCTACGTCTCCTCCGGCAAGCTCGACATCGGCATCACCGGCCGCGACCTGCTGATCGACTCCGGCGCCGACGCCGAGGAGATCCTGGCGCTCGGCTTCGCCCGCTCGACCTTCCGCTTCGCGGCCAAGCCGGGCACGGCGAGCGGCCTGGCGGACCTCAAGGGCCGCACCGTCGCCACCTCCTACGAGGGCATCGTCGAGGGCCACCTCGCCGAGCACGGCGTCGACGCCTCCGTCGTGCACCTCGACGGCGCCGTGGAGACGGCGATCGAGCTCGGCGTCGCCGAGGTCATCGCCGACGTCGTCGAGACCGGCACCTCGCTGCGCAACGCGGGCCTGGAGGTGTTCGGCGAGCCGATCATGAAGTCCGAGGCCGTCGTGATCCGCCGCACCGGCGCGGGCGACGAGGAGTCCGCGGAGCCGAAGGTCCAGCAGTTCCTGCGCCGCCTCCAGGGTGTCCTGGTGGCCCGGACGTACGTGATGATGGACTACGACTGCCGTGTCGAGCAGCTGGAGAAGGCCGTGGCCCTGACCCCGGGTCTGGAGTCCCCGACCATCTCCCCGCTGCACAACGAGGGCTGGGTCGCCGTCCGCGCCATGGTTCCCACCCGGGACGCCCAGCGCATCATGGACGACCTGTACGCGATCGGCGCGCGGGCCATCCTGACCACGGCCATCCACGCCTGCCGTCTCTGAGGGGCGCACAGAGATGTCCGACCTGCCCGAGCTTCCCGTCACGTTCCGGCCGGGCCGCACCCGCGTGGTGCTGCTCACCTCCGGTGTCGCGACCTTCGTCGTCATCACGCTGGTCGCGCTGCTCCTGGAGCACCTCGGCCCCGGCGAGCGCCTGAGCTTCGTCGTCACGGGCGCGCTCCTGTTCGGCGTGCTCGCGACGCTGGCCCGCGTGAAGGTCGTCGCCGACGAGTCCGGCGTCACCGTCGTCAACATCGCGGGCCGGCGGCATCTGGCATGGGCCGAGATCCTGCAGGTCAACCTGCGGCCCGGCGACCCCTGGGTGTTCCTCAACCTCAGCGACGGCACCAGCCTGCCGGCGCTCGGCATCCAGCCGGGCATCGCCAAGGAGCGCGCCATCGCCGACGCGCGCACGCTGCGCGCACTCGCCGAGGCCCGTTCCATCCGCGATCCCGAGCAGCGTCAGGGCTGACCCGGAGCCACTGGGAGCGGTTTCCGGGGCGACTCGGGGACGTCCACCCTGCCGTACTGCCCCCTGACTTGATTAATCTGTTGTCGGAGGCGTTGTCGTTGCGCCCCCGCCGCTGACGCATCCGGCCGGTCCAGCACCGGCCCTCAGCGGTCCCCTGCTACCCAAGGAGTGACTCCCTCCAGCGATGGACGGATCGTCCGGCAGTACCTGCGCCGCCCCCTCACGAGATAACGAGGCGGCGGCATCATGACCACCTCCCTGCTCCTTCTTGCCGCGGCATTCCTGCTGATCCTCGCCAACGGCTTCTTCGTGGCCGCGGAGTTCGGCCTGGTCACGGTCGAGGCGACGGACGCCGAGAAGGCCGCCGCCGAGGGCGACAAGCGGGCCCACCGCGTCGCCGAGTCGCTCAGGGAGCTGTCCTTCCAGCTCTCCGGCACCCAGCTCGGCATCACCATCACCTCCCTGGTCGTCGGCATGCTCGCCGAGCCGGCCCTGGCGCGGCTGCTGCACGGCCCGTTCAGCGCGGTCGGCATCCCGCAGGGCGCCGTCCCCGGCGTCGCGGTGATCGTCGGCATGCTGCTCGCCTCCGCCGTGCAGATGGTGATCGGCGAACTCGTGCCCAAGAACTGGGCGGTGTCCCGGCCGATGCAGGTCGCGCGCTTCGTCGCCGGCCCGCAGTACGTCTTCGCCCGCCTGTTCCGCCCGGTCATCGCCGCGCTGAACACCGTGGCCAACCGGCTGGTGCGCGCCCTGGGCGTCGAGCCCGCCGAGGAGCTGGCCTCCGCCCGGACCCCCGGCGAGCTCGTCTCGCTGGCCCGGCACTCCGCCCAGGCCGGCGCCCTGGAGCAGGACACGGCCGACCTCTTCGTACGGACTCTGTCGCTCGGCGAGCTGACCGCGCAGCACGTCATGACGCCGCGGGTGAAGGTCAGCGCGCTGCAGTCGTCGGCGACCGCCGAAGACGTGGTCAACCTCACCCGCGCCACCGGCCTGTCCCGCTTCCCGGTCTACCGGGAGCGGATCGACGAGGTCGTGGGCATGGTCCACCTCAAGGACGCCCTGGCCGTCCCGGCGCACGACCGGCTGCGCACGCCGGTGGGCCGCATCGCCCGCCCGGCCCTGCTGGTCCCCGAGACGCTGCCCGTCCAGCCGCTGCTGGCGCAGCTGCGCAGCGAGCAGCCCATCGCGGTCGTCGTCGACGAGTACGGCGGCACGGCGGGCGTCGTGACGCTGGAGGACATCGTCGAGGAGATCGTCGGCGAGGTCCGCGACGAGCACGACGGGCAGGACGTGCCCGAACTCGCCGCCGCTCCGCCGGAGGAGGGCAGGCCCGCCTGGGACGCCGACGGTAGCTGCCGCGTCGACATCCTGCAGCGCATAGGCCTCGACGTCCCCGAGGGGCCGTACGAGACCGTCGCCGGGCTGGTCGCCGACCGGCTGGGGCGGATTCCGGCCGTCGGCGACAAGGCCGAGCTGCCGGGCTGGCGGATGACCGTGCGCCGCGTGGGGCACTACCGCGCCGAGCGGGTCCGGCTGGTCAGGACCGGTCCGGTCGTGGAGGTGGCCCGATGAGCGTGCTCCAACTCCTGTTCGCCGGGCTGCTCGTGCTCGCCAACGGCTTCTTCGTCGGCGCCGAGTTCGCGCTCGTGTCCGTGCGCCGCAGCCAGATCGAACCGCTCGGCACGGCCCGCGCCCGCCAGGTCCTCTACGGCCTGGAGCGGCTGCCGCAGATGATGGCCGCGGCCCAGTTCGGCATCACCGTCTGCTCGCTGACCCTCGGCGCGGTCGCCGAACCGACCGTCGCGCACCTGCTGGAGCCGGTCTTCGAGTGGGTCCACCTCCCGGACGGGATGATCCACCCGCTGGGCTACGTCATCGCGCTCGCCGCCGTGGTCTTCTTCCACCTCGTCATCGGCGAGATGGTCCCGAAGAACCTGGCGATGGCGGCGCCGGAGAAGGCCGCGCTGTGGCTCAGCCCCGGCCTGGTCGCCTTCGCCCGGCTGTGCAAGCCGATCACGGTCTTCCTCGGCGCCTGCGCCAAGGGCGTCCTGCGGCTGTTCAGGGTCGAGCCGAAGGACGAGATCGAGGCCGTCTTCACCAGCGAGCAGCTCAACCGCCTGGTGGAGGACTCCGGCCAGGCCGGCCTGCTCGGCCCCGAGGAGCAGGAACGCCTCGAGGACGCGCTGGAGCTGGGCTCCCGCCCGGTGACGGACGTGCTCCTCAAGCGGGAGTCCCTGGTGACGATCCCGCCGTCGGTCACGCCGGGCCGGATCGTCGAGCTCACCGCGCGCACCGGCTACTCCCGCTTCCCGATCGCCGCGGAGAACGGCGCCTTCATGGGCTACCTGCACGTGAAGGACGTACTGGACCTGGAGGACTCCGACCGGGCCGTGCCGCAGCAGCTGTGGCGGCCCATGACGACCCTGCGCTCCGAACTCCCGCTGGACGACGCCCTGACGGTCATGCGCCGGGCCGCCACGCATCTGGCCCAGGTGGCCGACGCGTCGGGCCGGGTGCTGGGCCTGGTCGCCCTGGAGGACGTCCTGGAGCTCCTGGTCGGCGAGGTCACGGACCCGGCGCACCGCGACGTGCCGCCGGTGAAGGTGACCGAGCCGCGCTCCAGCGGCGAACCGGAGAGCGCGCTGACCGGCTGACACCGGGGGACGGGGGCCGCGGGTGCGTCACATCGGTGACGGGTCCTGCGGCCCCCGGCCCGACAGCACCTCGCCGTACGCCTGCATCAAGTCAGGAAGCCGCAGCGTCGACAGGTCGTCACGGGACAGCGCCCCCGGATACGTCGACAGCCGCAGGTCCCGGTAGGCGCAGCTCTTCTCGTACAGCGTCCGCAGGAACCGGCCGTTGCCGAGCTCGTCGATCCAGCCCTGGTCCACCACGTGCCCGGCGATCGAGCGCAGCTCGTCGAGCGCCTCCTCGTCCCACACGTCGCCGTTCTCCGCGGCCAGCACCTCGCCGATCGAGGTGAGTTCGAGCGGGCGGTAGGACGGGAAGTCGACGCGGGTGGTGAAGCGGGAGGACAGGCCCGGGTTGGCGGCCAGGAGGCGGTCCATGCCCTCCGGGTAGCCCGCCAGGATGACCACCAGGTGGTCGCGGTTGTCCTCGGCCCGCTTCAGCAGCACCTGCAGCGCCTCGTCGCCGTACGCATCGCCCTTGCCGTAGCCGGAGTTGGACAGCGAGTAGGCCTCGTCGACGAAGAGCACGCCGCCGATCGCGGAGTCGATCAGCTCGTTGGCCTTCACCGCCGTCTGGCCCAGGTACTCGCCCACCAGATCGGCCCGTTGGGCCTCGACGAGATGGTCGCCGCCGAGCAGGCCGAGGGCGTAGAAGACGCGGCCGAGGATGCGGGCCACGGTGGTCTTGCCCGTGCCGGAGGGGCCGGAGAAGACGAAGTGCCGCTTCGGCGGCTGCACCGGCAGGCCCTGGTGCGCCCGCAGCCGCGCCATGTTCAACTGCGCCGACAGCGCCTTGACCTGGCGCTTGACCGGCTCCAGGCCCACCATGCCCTCCAGCTCGGCGAGCGCCTCCTCCAGCAGCAGCGGATCGGTGGGGCCCGCGGGCAGCGGGGATCCGGACGGGCCGGTCTTGTGGCGCACCGACGGGTCGATGGCCGACGGGAGCGGGCCGACCGGCGGCAGGTCCGGGTCGGGCAGCCGCAGGTCGCGGCCGTCGCTGCCGAAGAGCGGGTCCAGGGTGTCGGGGCTCTCCAGGGCGTCCTGGCCGCCGGAGAGCGTGATCGCCGCGAGGTCGGTGGCCTCGTCGTAGCCGTCGCCCTCGGCGATCGCCGCGAGCCGGGCCGAGGTGTCCATGAAGGCGGGATCGACGCGGTGCACGGCGCGGTACAGGGGGAGGGCGGCGGCCGAGCGGCCCGTGCCCTCGTGCGCCCGGGCCAGCCAGTAGCGCAGCTCCTTGCGCTGCGGCTGCTCGCTGCGGCAGCGCATCAGGGCGGCGGCGAGCAGGGGTTCGGCCTGTCCGTACATCTCCAGGCGCACCCGCGCCATGCCGCCGAACAGGCCCGCCTCGATGCCGAGCAGCGGGTCCTCGATCAGCGGGTCGGTGTGCCGCACGAGCTGGTCCCAGTCCTTGACCAGATAGGCGCGGCAGGCGTGCAGAAAGCGGACCTGCGGGTCGGTGTCCACGGGCGGCAGGCCGGCCAGCGCCCGGTCCAGCTCCGGGACATGGCGGCCGTCCAGCCAGTGCGAGGCGTGCGCGAGCAGCAGATCGCGCGGGCTCTCCAGCACGGGCTGAACCCACCAGCCCAGCCAGTACCAGGAGTTGAGGGAGCGGCGGTGCCGGGCACGCTGCTCGCCGAACCGGTCCCGGTGCCGGAACATGCGTAACAACGCGGTCGTCGTGTCCACACGCAGCGCGTGCAGCCCGAGCCAGCCGTCGGCCATGCCCGGGTCCATCCGGACCGCGGCCCGGAACTCCTCCTCGGCCTGCGGATAGGCGCCCATCGTGTAGGCGTCCACACCCCGCAGCCAGGCGAGGTCGGCCGGGGCCTCGGGGCCCTGCGTGCCGAAGTCCATCACGTCCCCCACAAACCGTGCCCCCGTCGGTTGACCGCCGGACCGTCGTGCGTCGGCCGCCTTGATCGAACCGCCGTGCCGCGGACCGGAGTTGCGGTGCGCGCAGCCGTCCGTCAGGTCGCACCGAGGGCATCGTACCTGCGCCGGTGTCGCCCGCCGTAGGGTGCCGCACGGGCCGTTTGACGAGGTGGGAGCAGATGGGGCGCACTTCGGACGGTGACCGTGGGTGAGCGAATCACGCCTCGGAGCGTCCGGAAAAGTGGGGTGAGGGCAGAACGAAGCCCCCGATCACGGGGGAACAACCGGGGGCTTCGCGTCTGCGGGCGGCCTCGGAGGGCCGCACATTGAGAACGTAAGACCTGTACGGCCCCCGGGTCAAGCGGAGTTGGGGCACTCCGGGAACTTGCCCGGAGATGGTCTTCACAAGTTCAGCACACTGCCGATGGTCCGTCACCCTGCGTGAGCGTCTGGTCCGGTCCAAAGGTCTTCGCGGGCCCCGGGAGCACCTCGTACCCCTTCTCCAACTGCCGCACCAGGAGGTCGGCGTACGCCCGTGAGGGGTCTTCGGCGAAGTGTCGTCGTTCCGCCCCGACCCACCCGGCCCAGAACTCCCGCTGCTCCTCCCCGTCCCGCTGCCGTCCCCGTGTCCAGGACTCCTCCTGCGGCAACTCCATCCACAGCAGGGCGGTGAGATACGGGCGCAGCGCGCGGCGGCCCGCGCCGACGCCCTCGATCAGGACCACCGGCGCGGGCGGCAGGGTGCGGGGCGGTCCGAAGGCGCGGGCGCGCCAGTCGTAGGGGGCGTAGCGGGCGCTCTCGCCGCGGCCGAACGGCTCGATCACCTGGGCCAGCAGCCGGCCGGTCCACGCGAACAGCTCGTCGTGGCTGGCGATGTCGTCGAGGCGCAGCACGGGTGCGCCGCCGAGCGCGTGGGCCAGCTGCCCGGCGAAGGTGGACTTGCCGGAGCCGGCGTGCCCGTCGACGCCGATCAGACGGACCGGGCCGCAGGACGGCGGGAGGCGGCGGAGCCGGGAGGCGAGCTCGTGAATGGTCGTTTCCTCGTGCGGCGGGGGCTGGGCATATTCGGTGGGAACATTCTAGTGGTGGGCGAAATGGGGCGAATGGGCCGACCGGAAATAGTGCGGCATTGAACTAGTTTTTGGCTGGCCGTCAACCAGTCCTATTCCGGTCCGGTAACCCCGGCACGCCATGTCGAAAACCGCGTTCCGGTTGCGCTCCTTGCTGAGTAAGGTACAGGTGCGCAACTGCGAGGCGTCGTACGGGGAGACAGGAGCAGATGGCCGCCGGGTTATTCGAGGGGCAGTATGTGTGGCATCCGGCGGCGGACGACCGCTTGCTCGCGAACGTATGCGTCGACGTACGCGCCGGCCGCTACCGCAGTGCCCATGAAGCCCTCGTCGAAACGCGCGGGGACGCGGGGCTGCGGGCCCACCGCTCCCTGGTGCTCGCCTCCGAGGCCGCCGACTCGGACCTGACCGAGCGCTGGCTGGACGAGGAGCCGAGCCCCGAGGCCGCGCTGCTGTGGGCGCGGGTGGCGGTGCTGCGGGCGGTGCGCGCGGCCGACACGCGCGACGAGCGGGCCGAGGCGCTGGAGCGGATCGCGCTCGCGGCCTGCGACCGGGCGGCCGCGGCGAACCCGGCGGATCCCACGCCCTGGACGGCCCGGCTGGCCATGGCCCGGCTGCACCGGCTGAGCGACCCCGCCCCGCGGGGGCTGCTCACCGCGCCGCCGGGGCCCTGGCGGCTGTTCGCGCACATCCTGTCGCTCGACCCGTGGCACCGCGAGGCCCACCACCGCTTCCTGGCCTGTTTCTTCAGCCGCAACGGCGGCTCGGTGAACGCCGCCTGGGACGTCGCCGCCTTCCTCGGCCAGCGGGCGCCCGTCGACTCCCCGCTGCGCCTGCTGCCGCTCGTCGCCCTGGTCGAGAGCTACAACCCGACCCAGCTGCTCGCCGACAGCATCTGGGAGCAGCCGCAGTGGCGCTCCACCGCCCTCGCGATCTACCAGAACTGGCTGCCCGCGGCCGCCCGTTACCGCTTCACCCCGGTGCTCGACCTGGCCTACCTGGCGCACGCGCTGGTCATGGGCAAGTGCGAGTTCGAGGCGCGCGCGGTCTTCGCGGCGACGGGGCCGTACGCCTCCCGGATGCCCTGGTCGGCCTTCGGTGAGCCGGCCGAGCAGCTGTCCCGAGCCCGCCGCGCCTGCGGCCTCCCCGTCCCCCCATAGAGAGAAAGGCCGGCACGTGTCAGAACGCACGGCAGAACCGACTGAGCTCGACGACGACGCCACTCTCCACGCGATGGGTTATCCGAGAAAACTCACCCGCCGCTTCAAGGCGTTCGACAATTTCGCCATCTCGTTCACCATCATCAACATCATCTCGGGAATCTTCTCGAGTTTCGGATTCGGCATGAATGCCGGCGGCCCCCGCATTCTGGTGTTCGGCTGGATCGGCGTATCCGTCATGGTGCTCTTCGTCGGTCTCGCGATGGCGGAAGTCGCCTCCGCCTATCCGACGAGCGGTGCGCTGTATTTCTCCGCCGGCAAACTCGCCAGACGGCACCGGGGCGCGTGGTCCTGGTACACGGGGTGGCTGAACTTCGTGGGCCAGATAGGCGGCACGGCGGCCACCGGCTACGCCGCCGCCACCTTCATCCAGGCCTTCGTCGCCCTGCAGTGGCCCTCGTACGTGCCGACCGCCCACCAGACGGTGCTGATCACAGCCGTGATCATCGTGCTCCAGGGCCTGGCCAACACCTACACCGTCCAGCTGGTCGCCCTGCTCAACCGGATCTCCGTGTGGTGGCTGCTGATCGGTCTCGTGGTGATCGTGACCGCGCTGATCGCCGGTCCCGATCAGCACCGTTCGGCGTCCTTCGTCACGCATTTCGCGAACAACACCGGTTTCACGAGCGGGCTTTACGCCGGGATGCTCGGCCTGCTCGTCACCAGCTGGACCTTCACCGGCTTCGACGGCAGCTTCCACATGTCCGAGGAAACGGTGCGGGCCACGGTCAACGCCCCGAAGGGGATCACGCGGGCGATCGGATACTCGGCGATCACCGGCCTGATCCTCATGCTCGCACTGGTCTACAGCATTCATGACTACGACCATGTGGCGAGCGCTTCCGCTCCGCCCGTCCAGATTCTGATGGACGGGCTCGGCCTCACCACCGCCAAGGTGCTCCTGCTGATCGTGATCGGCGCGATGCTCTTCTGCGGACTGGCGAATCTCACCAGCAACACCCGGCAGATCTTCGCCTTCTCCCGCGACGGCGCGATGCCCGGCTCCCGCTGGTGGCACACCGTCTCCTCGCGCACCCGCACCCCCGTCAACGCGGTCTGGCTCGCGGTCGGCTGCTCGCTGGCCCTGGTGCTGCCGGGCTGGTGGTCCCACACGGCGTTCACCGCGATCGTCAGCGTCAACGTCGTCGGGCTCTTCCTCGCCTACGGCGTGCCCATCTTCCTGCGGCTGCGGCTGGGCGACGAGTTCCAGGCCGGCCCGTGGAACCTGGGGCGCTGGGGCCGCCCGGTGGGCGTGGTCGCGGTGACGTGGATCCTGCTCAGCAGCCTGCTGTTCATGCTGCCGCAGGCCTCGCCGATCACCGTCGACTCCTTCAACTACGCACCGATCGCCCTCGCCGTCGTCCTGATCGTCGCGACGGTCTGGTGGTTCGCCACCGCCCGCCGCCGCTTCCAGGGACCGGTCAGCTACGGCCGCCCCGACGAGGTCGCGGCGATGGACCTGATCTGAGCCCCGGCGCCCGGCGTGCCCCCGCGGGCCCGCCGGGCCGCGCGGTTCAGCAGGTCATGCCAGTGGCCCAGACCAATATTGATGGGTGTGGCATGGGCCGAAGTGCTGGCAGGACGTCCCACCTGCGGCCATAGTTGGCGCACACACGCAGCACGGCAGCGCGGCGCAGCGCTGCCTTCGGACTCGCACCGACTCGGACACCTGGGGGTCATTCCGCCCATGAGCAGAGCCGAAAAGCCGTCCCGCAGAACCGTTCTGGCCGCCGCGGTCGCGGCGGCAGTGGTGGGCCCGGCGGTCAGTGCCGGCGTCGCCGAGGCCGCCAAGGCCCCGGCCCGGCCGGTCGACTACCGCGCCTGGACCACCCACCACGACTGGCGCACCGGCACCGCGAAGGGCGTGCGCGCCGTCGCCGGCGCCCGGCCCGGCGTGGTGATCGCCACCCCCGACGGCACGACCGACTACACCGACCCGCACACCGGCACCACCGCCACGTGGGAGTACGCGACCTGGACGTCCCCCGTCCACACGCTCCGCGTCCCCGCCACCGAGACGATCGCCTCCTGGAACGCGCACACCCCGGCCGGCACCTGGCTCCAGGTCGAACTGCAGGGCACGTACTCCGACGGCACGCAGACGCCCTGGTACGTGATGGGCCGCTGGGCGGCCGGCGACCAGGACATCAAGCGGACCTCGGTGGACGACCAGACCGACGGCAAGAGCACGATCTGGACCGACACCTTCGCCATCGACGACGCGACGACGGGGCTGCGCCTGGTCTCGTACCGTCTGCGCCTCACCCTCTACCGCAAGCCCGGCACCAAGCTCACGCCCACCGTGTGGCGGCTGGGCGCGATGGGCTCCGACATCCCGGACCGCTTCACGGTCCCGGCCTCGACACCGGGCCTGGCCCAGGAACTGGCCGTCCCGCGCTTCTCGCAGGAGATCCACAAGGGGCAGTACCCCGAGTACGACAACGGCGGCGAGGCGTGGTGCAGCCCCACCTCCTCGCAGATGATCATCGAGTACTGGGGTGGCCGGCTCACCCCAGAGCAACTGTCCTGGGTGGACCCGAGCTACGCCGACCCCCAGGTCGACCACGCCGCCCGCTTCACCTACGACTACCAGTACCAGGGCTGCGGCAACTGGCCTTTCAACGCCGCCTACGCGGCGACGTACAAGGGCCTGCAGGGCGTGGTCACCCGCCTCGGCTCGCTCACCGACCTGGAAACGCTGATCGCGGCCGGCATCCCGGCCATAACGTCCCAGTCGTTCCTCAAGGAGGAGCTGACCGGGGCGGGTTACGGCACCTCGGGGCATCTGATGACGGTCATCGGTTTCACCGCCGACGGCGACGTGATCGCCAACGACCCGGCCTCGCCGAGCGACGACGCGGTGCGCCGCGTCTACAAGCGGCGCGAGTGGGAGAACATCTGGCTGCGCACCAAGCGCTACAACGCCGGCGGCAAGGTCGTCTCCGGTACCGGAGGCGTCTGCTACCTGTACTTCCCGGCCCGTCCCACGCCCCACCAGTGCAAGGCGCTCGCGGCGGTGGGCGTCCGCTGAGCCGTTCGGCACCGTGCGAAGGCCCCGGGCGACCGGGGCCTTTCGCGTGTGACCAAGGTCTCGGCCGCAGAGGCCGTACCGGATGGCAAGGTGGACCGACAGAGGGGGAATCCACCACATACCCGACCACAGCGAGACGCCATGACCGCACACTCAGCCACCGCCGCCCGCTCCCGTACCGGCGGCCCCAAGGACGACGGCCCGAAGATCTTCGAGCACGTCATGGGCTGGACGCTCGTCGTGGTCGTCGCGATGTTCGTCGCGCAGCTGGGTCTGCTGTGACGTGACCCACACCGCTCCGGCCCCCCTGCGCCCGCTCGTCGATCGGACTCGAACGAGTGGGCGCGGTTGTTCTGACATACTGCGGTGGTCCCGCCGCCCGCTGGAGACCAGGGTCGAAATTGAAGATCAGCCAACAGAGCGAGGCCACCCGCCCCCGGGCGCGCGGTACCGAGCGCTCGCTGGCGCGTCGCGCCGAACTCATTTCCATCGGGCGGAAGTTGTTCGCCGACACGTCCTACGACACGCTCTCCATGGACGACATCGCGCGGCAGGCGCATGTCGCCAAGGGGCTGATCTACTACTACTTCCAGTCCAAGCGCGGCTACTACCTGGCGATCATCCAGGACTCCGTCGCGGACCTGGTCACCTACGCGGCGAGCGGTGCCGAACTGGAGCAGGTGGGCCGGGTCCACCGCACCATGGAGGGCTACCTGCGCTACGCCGAGCACAACCAGGCGGCGTTCCGCGCGATCGTCAGCGGCGGTGTCGGCTTCGACGCCGAGGTGCACGCGATCCGCGACGGGGTGCGCGAGGCGATCATCGCGACCGTCGCCGAAGGGGCCTACGGCCGCACGGACATCAGCCCGCTCGCCCGCATGGGCCTGCTCGCCTGGGTGTGCAGCGTCGAGGGCGCCACGCTCGACTGGATCGACGGCCCGCGGATCTCCCGCGAGCAGATGCGTGAACTCCTGGTCAGGACGCTCGGCGGCGCCATGCGGGCCGTGGAGGAACTGGACCCGTCCTACCCCGCCCCGTCCGCCGCCCGCCGGGACTGATGACCGAGGGGCGAAGGCTCCCGCGCCTCCGCCCCGGATCACCGTACCGCCGCGGTCAGTTGATGGCCTTGATCAGTTCGCCGTTCGCGGTGTCGCCGCTCAGCTCCCAGAAGAACGTGCCGCCGAGCCCCTGCTGGTTCTTGTACGTCATCTTGGTGCCGATGGTGGCCGGGGTGTCGTAACTCCACCAGTCGTTGCCGCACTTGGCGTAGGCGGTGCCGCCCACCGTGCCGGTCGCCGGGCACTTGGTCTTCAGCACCTTGTAGTCGTCGATGCCCTGCTCGTACGTCCCCGCGGCCGGACCCGTGGCGGTGCCGCCGGGTGCCGCCTGCGTGACGCCGGTCCAGCCGCGGCCGTAGAAGCCGATGCCGAGCAGGAGTTTGGACGCCGGTATGCCGAGGCCCTTGAGCTTGGCGATGGTCGACGAGGTGTTGAAGTCGGCCTTGGGGATGCCGGAGTAGGAGGTCAGCGGCGAGTGCGGGGCCGTCGGCCCGGCAGCGTCCCAGGCGCCGAAGTAGTCGTACGTCATCGGGTTGTACCAGTCGACGTACTGCGCCGCGCCCGCGTAGTCGGCCGCGTCGATCTTGCCGCCGCTGGTGGCGTCGGCGGTGATGGCCGCGGTGACGAGCTTGCCGCCGCCGAACTTCGAACGCAGCGCGGCCATCACGTTCTCGAAGGCGTCCTTGCCGCTGGTGTCGCAGGTGTTGCCGCAGGCGTTCGGGTACTCCCAGTCGATGTCGATGCCGTCGAACAGGCCCGCCCACTTGGAGTTGTTGACCAGGTCGTAACAGGACTGGGCGAAGGCCGACGGGTTCTTCGCGGCCTCGCCGAAGCCGCTGGACCAGGTCCAGCCGCCGAAGGACCACAGGATCTTCAGGCCGGGGTGCTTCTTCTTCAGCTTCAGCAGCTGGTTGAAGTTGCCGCGCAGCGGCTGGTCCCAGGTGTCGGCCGTGCCGTCCATCGACTCGCCCGCGGTGTAGGCCTTGTCGGTCGCCGCGTACGAGTCGCCCATCGCGCACTTGCCGCCGGTGACGTTGCCGAAGGCGTAGTTGATGTGCGTCAGTTTGGCCGCCGAGCCGGACGTCTCGATGTTCTTGACGTAGTACTTGCGGTCGTAGGTGCCCCATTCGGTGAAGTAGCCGACGACCTTCGAGCCGGCGGCCTCCTGTGCCGAGGGCCGGGCGGAGGCCGTGCCCGCGCCGGCCAGCAGCCCGGCGCCCAGAGCGGCGCAACAGGCGGCGGACAGGAGCGCCTTCAGACGGGTGTGGGGGATGTGCATCGGGTGTCTCCTCGTGGGGGAGAGGGGAACGCGCGCCGATTGGCATGAACGCGGTAAAGCGTTGGTCATGAACAGTAGGAGGACTAGACCAGTGCGGTCAATGGTGCGGACCAATTCCGCGGGGAATGCGCGGCACTTCGTCGGGGCCCGGGATATTCTTGAAGTAAGCGGTCGTTAACTGGTGACGGGCTGTCTCCGATCGGGCATACTCACAGCGCAAGCCGCTGGTCAGCAGCTTCCGAGACCCGGAGGCGGAGCATCGGCCCAGCCTCAGTACGACCCGGCGGAGCCGCCCCCACCCAAGGCGCGCATCCGCCGATGTGCCCGAAACAGGGAGGAGAGCGTCGCCATGCCCGACCGCGCCCCGCAGCCGGTGGACCGTCAACTGCCCACGGACGAGGCCCGGGATCTGATCTCGCTCGTCCGGGACATCGCCCAGCGCGAGATCGGGCCCAAGGCTGCCGAGGAGGAGGAAGCCGGCCGCTTCCCGCGCGAGGTCTTCACGCTCCTGTCCCGGTCCGGACTGCTCGGCCTGCCGTACGACTCCGAGTACGGCGGCGGAGACCAGCCCTACGAGGTCTACCTCCAGGTTCTCGAGGAACTCGCGGCGGCCCGGCTCACCGTGGGCCTCGGCGTCAGCGTGCACACGCTGGCCACGTACGCGCTGGCCACCTACGGCACCAAGCAGCAGCAGGTCGAGCATCTGCCCGAGATGCTCGGCGGCGGCCTGCTCGGCGCCTACTGCCTGTCCGAGCCGTCCTCCGGATCCGACGCCGCGTCCCTGCGCACCAAGGCGGTGCGGGACGGTGAAGAGTGGGTGCTGACGGGGACCAAGGCGTGGATCACGCACGGCGGCGTCGCCGACTTCTACACGGTCATGGCCCGCACCGGCGAGGACGGCCCGCGCGGGATCTCCGCCTTCCTGGTGCGCGGTGACGCCGAGGGGCTCAGCAGCGCCGCTCCCGAGAAGAAGATGGGCATGAAGGGCTCACCGACCGCGCAGGTCCACTTCGACGGGGTGCGCCTACCGGACGAGCGTCGGGTCGGCGAGGAGGGCCAGGGCTTCGCGATCGCCCTGTCCGCGCTGGACTCCGGCCGGCTCGGCATCGCCGCCTGCGCCATCGGACTCGCCCAGGCCGCGCTCGACGAGGCGGTCGACTACGCCACCGGGCGGCGCCAGTTCGGGCGCCCCATCGCCGACTTCCAGGGGCTGCGCTTCATGCTCGCCGACATGGCGACCCAGGTCGAGGCGGGCCGCGCGCTGTATCTGGCGGCGGCACGGCTGCGGGACGCCGGGCGGCCGTTCGCCAAGCAGGCGGCCATGGCCAAGCTGCACTGCACGGACACCGCGATGAAGGTGACGACCGACGCCGTGCAGATCCTCGGCGGATACGGCTACACCGCGGACTTCCCGGTCGAGCGCTACATGCGCGAGGCCAAGGTGCTGCAGATCGTCGAGGGCACCAACCAGATCCAGCGGATGGTCATCGCCCGTCACCTCGCGGGTCCGGAAACCCGCTGAACTCACCGGTCGCGACCTGCGGGGCCGCCAGCCTGACCCACTCCGGGTCGTGGCGGCCCGGCAGGGTCCGGCCCCGGTCGGCCCAGGTGCGCATCAGATCGCGGTAGATCGGTGGGTCCTGCGGCTGCGGCGGCGCGGGCGGAACCGTTCCTGTGGGGGGCGGCACGAACACGCGGCGCTGACGCCCGATGGCGGAGTAGGTGGGGGTCATACCAGGGCAACGCGGAGGTTGGCGACAGGTCACCTTTCTGCGGAATCGAGCGTGAGTTCACGGACGTACGGTCGCTCGTCTGGTCACCGCCAGCCGTCTGACGTACCGTCAGGCCAGCCGTCTCCAGGGAGGTTTGGCGTGGCCGACGACCGCCCCGTACCGCTCGACGAGTACCCCGTGCACCAGGTCCCGCTCTCCATGAAGCACGTGGCGACCGGAGACCGGAACGCCTACGACCGCTGCATCTTCCACGTCCTCGACCACGAGGGGCGCGCGCTGCTCATCGTGGGTCTCGGCGTGTACCCCAACGTCGGTGTGATCGACGCCTACGCGACCCTGCGGACCGGGGACACCCTGCACGCGCTGCGCGCCTCGGACGCCCTCGGCGACGACCGCATGAAGCTGGCCGTGGGCCCGCTCAGGATCGAGGTGGAGGAGCCGCTGCGACGGCTGCGGCTGATCGCCGACGACGACGCGCTCTCGTACGACCTCACCTGGACCGCCGAGTTCCCGGCCCTGTGGGAGCCCCACCACCTTCAGCGCCGCGGCGGCCGGCTGACCCTGGAAGGGCGCCGCTTCGTGCAGGCGGGCGGGGTGAGCGGGGTCGTCCGCGCGGAGGGTGAGGAGTTCCGGGTCACGCCCGGCTCCTGGACCGGCACCCGCGACCGCAGCTGGGGCGTGCGGCCCATACCGGGGGAGGAGGGCGGCCGGCTTGCGGACGAGCACCCGACCGAGGGCTTCCACTGGCTGTGGTGCCCGGTGCGCTTCGAGGACCGCTTCCTGATGGTGATCGTCCAGGAGGACGCGGACGGCTACCGCTCCCTGAACGACGCCACCCTGGTCCGCCCGGGCCGGCGCGACCGCCAACTCGGCTGGCCGCAGGCGGAGATCAGCTACCGCTCCGGCACCCGCGACCCCGTCCGCGCCCTCGTCCACCTGGGCGACGTCCGCAAGCCGCTGGAGCTGGAGGCCGAGATCCTCACCTCCTCGCCGCTGGCCGTCGGCGCCGGCTACCCGCCCGCCGACGACTGGCAGCACGGCACCTGGCGCGGTCCCGGCTGGACGGACCGGCGCACCTACGACCTCACCCGGCAGCACGGCCTGGCCGCCTACGGGGTCACCGACCACGCCGCCCGGTTCCGGCTGGACGGCCGCACCGGGCACGGCATCTTCGAACACGGCTCGTTCGGGCGGCACGATCCGAGCGGCTTCGCGGACTTCACATCGGTCGCACCGTAGGGGGTTTGCGTCATGGCCACGGCGCCCCGGCCTCGTACCACCACGCGTGACCCGGAGGAGATCGCCCGCCGCCTCACCGCCTGGCTCGGCGTGCGCCTGCCCGGCGCCCAGGCGGTCAGGATGGCCGTCCCCGAGTCCAACGGCATGTCCAGCGAGACCCTGCTCTTCGAGATCGAGCACCCCCGGCCCCCGGTGCGGGCCTGCGCGCTGCGGCTCGCGGCGGACCCGGCGGCGTACACCGTCTTCCCGGTCTACGACATGGCGCGCCAGTACCGCACCCTGCGCGTGGTGGCGGAGCACTCGGACCTGCCCGTGCCGAGGGTGCTGTGGCTGGAGGAGGACCCCGGTCCGCTCGGCGCGCCCTTCTTCGTGATGGAGCGCGTCCAGGGGCGCGTGCCGCCCGACGTGATGCCCTACACCTACGAGGGCAACTGGCTGCACGCCGCGAGCGACGCCGAGCGCGAGCGGCTGGAGGCCGCCTCGATCGGGCTGCTGGCCCGGCTGCACGACCAAGTGCCGCCCGGACAGGCCGAGTTCCTCGCCCTCCCCGGCGAGGGCGACGCCCTGCGCCGCCACGTCACCGCCCAACGCGCCTACTACGACTGGGTCGTCGACGGGCGCGCCCGCTCACCCCTGATCGAGGCGGCGTTCGACCGGCTGGAGGAGCTGTGGCCCCACGACCCGGGCGCACCGGTGCTCAACTGGGGCGACGCACGCATCGGGAACGTCGTCTACGACGGCTTCGAGCCCGTCGCCGTCCTGGACTGGGAGATGGCGGCCCTGGCCCCGCGCGAGGTCGACCTCGGCTGGACCGTGTACCTGCACCGCTTCTTCCAGGACCTGACGGCGGCCTTCGGCCAGCGCGGCCTGCCGGACTTCCTGCGCCGCGACCGCGTCGAGGCCCGCTACGCCCAACTCACCGGCCACACACCGCGCGACATGGACTTCCACACCCTGTACGCCGCGCTGCGGCACGCGATCGTCATGCTGCGGATCGCCTACCGGCAGGTGCACTTCGGCGAGGCGGCCGTCCCGGCGGACCCGGACACACTGATCCTGCACCACGGCAGTCTGCGGGCCATGGTGCAGGGCAGCTACTGGGATTGAGCGCGACCGCTCAGGCGGCCTGGCCGCGCAGCACGGGGACCCGGATCGGGCGCGAGCCCGGCCCGCCCACGTGCGAGAACGGCTGCGTGCGCCAGTCGAGTCCCTGAGGGAGCGTCAACAGCAGGGCCGTGTCCTGCTCCTGGGGCCGGAAGGACTCGTCCGCGGCCCGGGCCTCGGTGGCCCTGCGGCCCGTACCGGCACACACCGTCAGGCCGAACGGGTTCCACGGCGAGGCACACAGCGCGTGCTCCGGCAGGATCTCCTCGTCCGCCAGCAGCGCGATGGGCTGCGCGCAGTCCGGGCAGATCACCCGGTACATCTCGAAGGTGTCGTACGCGTCCAACTCCTCGTCGAAGTCGTCCGGTTCGACGCCCTCCGGCTCGGGCTCGGTGACCGCCTGGAGGCGCTTGGGCGCGGTACGGCCAGGACGCTTAAGACTCTGCATGGGTTCTCCCCCTCGGGCTGGGCCGTTCAGGCACTGCGGCCTCGACCACAGCAAGCACTTCCCGCCCGGTCATGGCGGTAATCACGAGAACATCACGGAGCGGTCCCGGCGGCTGTGGCGTTCGTCACATGCCGCTCGCAGATGCCTGCCCGGGCGTCGCCCGGACGGCTCACCGGCGGCCCGCGGCCACATCACAAACCGGGCATGAGCTGGGCTGCCGAGGTATCCCGGGAGGTCAGACGCACTGTAGGTTCTTGCGCCATGGAGGAGCTGGATCGTCAGATCGTGCAGCTGCTCGTCAAGGACGGGCGGATGAGCTACACAGACCTGGGCAAGGCCACGGGCCTGTCCACGTCGGCCGTGCACCAGCGGGTGCGCCGGCTGGAACAGCGTGGCGTCATCCGCGGCTATGCCGCGGTCGTCGACCCCGAGGCCGTCGGGCTGCCCATGACCGCCTTCATCTCGGTGAAGCCGTTCGACCCCAGCGCCCCCGACGACATCGCCGACCGCCTGGCCGGCGTCCCGGAGATCGAGGCCTGCCACAGCGTCGCGGGCGACGAGAACTACATCCTCAAGGTCCGGGTCGCGACCCCGCACGAGCTGGAGGAGCTGCTGGCCCGGCTGCGGTCGCTGGCGGGCGTCTCCACGCGCACGACGGTGGTCCTGTCGACGCCGTACGAGGCACGGCCGCCGCGCGTCTGAGCCGCGCCGCCGTGCCGGGCGCCCGGCAAGCGCGCCCCAGGTGCGAGCCCGCCGCCGCGGCGCGAGAAACTGTCGGTCATGAACGCGCGCACCCCCGAGCCGAAGACCGTCCTGCTCCGCCGCGGAGAGGTACACAGCCCCGCCGACCCGTTCGCGACCGCGATGGTCGTGGAGCGCGGCCAGGTCGCCTGGGTCGGCTCCGAGGGCGCCGCCGACGCCTTCGCCGAGGGCGTGGACGAGGTGGTCGACCTCGACGGCGCCCTCGTCACCCCGGCGTTCACCGACGCCCATGTGCACACCACGTCCACCGGTCTCGCCCTCACCGGCCTCGACCTCTCGGACGCCCCCTCCCTGGAGGCGGCCCTCGCCCGCGTGCGGGACTTCGCCGCGGCCCGGCCGCAGGACAAGGTCCTGCTCGGGCACGGCTGGGACGCCTCCCGCTGGCCCGGTGGCCGCCCCCCGACGCGCGCGGAACTGGACGAGGCCACCGGCGGCCGTCCCCTCTATCTCTCCCGGATCGACGTCCACTCGGCCGTCGTCACCACGGCCCTGCTGGACCTCGCGCCCGGCGTCGGCGCCGTGTCCGGCGACGGTCCGCTCACCACCGGCGCCCACCACGCCGTGCGCGCCGCCGCGTTCGCGGCCGTGACGCCGGCCCAGCGCGCGGAGGCCCAGCGCGCCGCGCTCGCCCACGCGGCCTCCCTCGGCATCGGCTCGGTCCACGAGTGCGCCGGCCCGGACATCTCCTCCGCGGACGACTTCACCGCCCTGCTGCGGCTGGCCGCCGAGGAGGCGACCCCGCGGGTGGTCGGCTACTGGGCGGAGCAGGACGTGGAGAAGGCGCGCGAGCTCGGCGCCGCGGGCGCGGCCGGCGACCTCTTCGTCGACGGCGCCCTCGGCTCGCACACGGCCTGCCTGCACACGCCGTACGCCGACACCGGCCACACCGGCACCGCCTACCTGGACGCCGCCGCCGTGGCGGCCCACGTCACGGCCTGCACCGAGGCGGGACTCCAGGCCGGCTTCCACGCCATCGGGGACGCCGCGGTGACCACCGTCGCCGAGGGCGTGCGCGCCGCCGCCGAGAAGATCGGCCTGGCCCGCGTCCGGGCCGCCCGGCACCGCGTCGAGCACGCCGAGATGCTCACCCCGGAGACGATCGCGGCCTTCGCGGAGCTGGGCCTGACCGCCTCCGTGCAGCCCGCCTTCGACGCCCTGTGGGGCGGCGAGGACGGCATGTACGCCCAGCGCCTGGGCGCCGAGCGGGCGCGCACCCTGAACCCCTTCGCGGCCCTGCTCAAGGCGGGCGTCCCGCTCGCCTTCGGCTCCGACAGCCCGGTCACGCCGCTCGACCCCTGGGGCACGGTCCGCGCCGCCGCCTTCCACCGCACCCCCGACCACCGGGTCTCCGTGCGCGCCGCGTTCACCGCCCACACCCGCGGGGGCTGGCGCGCGATCGGCCGGGACGACGCGGGCGTGCTGGTGCCGGGTGCGCCCGCCGACTACGCCGTCTGGCACACCGGCGAACTGGTGGTCCAGGCTCCGGACGACCGGGTCGCCCGCTGGTCCACCGACCCCCGCTCCGGCACCCCCGGCCTGCCCGACCTCACCCCCGGCCGTGACCTGCCCGTCTGTCTGCGCACGGTGGTCGGCGGACGGACCGTCTTCGTAGGGCCGGGCGAGTGATCTCCCGGGGTGGCGCCGCGCCGAACATCGCCCGCCACGCCGTCGTACGACCTGCGTGTCCTCGGCCCTGACCAGGACTTTGCTGGAAAACCCGCAGGTCAAACGGCTGTTGACAGCCGATGGCGGGGGGCCGGTAGGTTCGGCCGAGTCCACCACCGGACGCCCGACCGGGGAACTTCTTCGCGCCAGTCGCAGCGCCGCTGGGTCAGGGACGGTGTGCCGCACCGGAGCACCGCCACTGGGAGCCAGGCTCAGCGCCCGCGCGCGACGAGGGAACGTTCCGGCCGGCCGGGGAGGTGTGACCCGGGTGGGGCCCGGGCGCTCAGTAGACAACGGCTTTCGGTCGATCCGCAGCCAGCGGATCCCAGGTCGGCCCGAAGGGCGCCGGGCCCCCATCCGCAGGAGCAAAACCGCCCGAATACGCGTTCTTACCCCGCTCTTGTGGAATCGACACCACGATACGAACGAGCTGTCACGTCATCGCAGGCCGTGGCCACTATGGTGGACGTCTGCGACGGACTTGAAGGGGCAGTAGTGAACGACGGCGACGGGACCCTCGCGGCACAGTCCCAGGTGAGGAAGTTCGGCCCGCTCGGCACGGCCTTGGTGATCATTCCGACCTACAACGAGGCGGAGAACATCAAGTCCATCGTCGGCCGGGTGCGCGAGGCCGTCCCCGAGGCGCACGTCCTCGTGGCCGACGACAACAGCCCCGACGGCACGGGCAAGCTCGCGGACGAACTCGCGGTCGGGGACGACCATGTGCAGGTGCTGCACCGCAAGGGCAAGGAGGGCCTGGGCGCCGCCTACCTCGCGGGCTTCCGCTGGGGCCTGGAGCACGGATACGGCGTCCTCGTCGAGATGGACGCCGACGGCTCGCACCAGCCGGAGGAGCTGCCCCGCCTGCTCACCGCGCTCAAGAACGCGGACCTGGTGCTCGGCTCCCGCTGGGTGCCCGGCGGCCGCGTGGTGAACTGGCCCAAGAGCCGGGAGATCATCTCCCGCGGCGGCAGCCTCTACTCGCGCCTCGCCCTCGACCTGCCGCTGCGCGACATCACCGGCGGCTACCGCGCCTTCCGGCGCGAGACGCTGGAGGGACTCGGCCTCGACCAGGTCGCCTCCCAGGGCTACTGCTTCCAGGTCGACCTCGCCCGCCGCGCGGTCAAGGCCGGCTACCACGTCGTCGAGGTGCCCATCACCTTCGTCGAGCGCGAGCTCGGCGACTCGAAGATGAGCCGCGACATCCTTGTCGAAGCCCTGTGGCGGGTCACGGCGTGGGGTGTGGGGGAGCGGGTCGACAAGGTCACCGGCCGCGGCAAGAACGTGGCCGCCGACCGCGCCAAGAAGGCCTGAGCGGCCGCCGCTCCGGCCCGCCTGGGGTTTCACAGCATCAGTTGATCATTCACTTATCCCGCACTGAGCCGGGCCCAGGCACACTGGATGCATGACGACTGGTGCTCAGACCCCCACCCACCCCGCCCGCCCGAGGCGCTCCCGGCTGCGGACCTTGCTGCCGCTGGGCGTGGCGGCCTGGCTGGTGCTGGAGATCTGGCTGCTGATCGTGGTCGCCGGCGCCACGAACGGGCTCACCGTCTTCCTGCTGCTGCTCGCCGGCTTCGTGGCCGGCGCGGCGGTGATCAAGAAGGCGGGACGCCGGGCCTTCCAGAACCTCAACGAGGCGCTGCAGCGGGGCGGCACCCCGCAGAGCGGCGGTGGCAACGGCCTGATGATGCTCGGCGGACTGCTGCTGATGATCCCGGGCCTGATCTCGGACGTGGCGGGTCTGCTTCTGCTGATCCCGCCGGTCCAGAAGGCCCTCGGCCGCCTCACCGAGCGCACCGTCGACCGCAAGCTGCGCGAGGCCCGGCCGGGCGGGTTCGGCGACGCCTTCCAGCAGGCCCGCATCCACCGCCCCGACGGCAAGATCGTCCAGGGCGAGGTCGTCAGGGACGAGCCCGGTGACGCCCCGCAGGACCCGCGCCCGCCGCTGACGCGCTGATCACCGCCGTACGACATACGACTGCGGGCGTCCACGTGAATTCACGTGGACGCCCGCAGTCGCTTGCGTCGTTGGTCCGCCGCTCGGCCCCGGCGGGAACTAAGCCGACTTGCGGCTGTCCCTCGGGTGAACCGCGATGTTCATCGCGCCCGAACGGAGAACGGCCAGGCGCTCCTCGAGGACCTCTTCGAGTTCCTCGCGGGTACGCCGCTCCATCAGCATGTCCCAATGCGTACGCGCGGGCTTGGCCTTCTTTTCCTCAGGGCCGTCGCCGTCCACGAGGAGTGCCTGGGCTCCGCAGACCTTGCACTCCCACTCCGGCGGGATCTCCGCCTCGACCGAGAAGGGCATCTCGAAGCGGTGCCCCTTCTCACATGCGTACTCCACGGCCTGGCGCGGGGCCAGGTCGATGCCGCGGTCCGTCTCGTAGCTGGTCACCACGAGGCGCGTGCCGCGAAGAGCTCGCTCACTCATGAATCGTGCCTCCCGGGCTTGTCGCCCACAGGACAGGTGTCGCTGTCGTCGTCATCCGGTCAACGTCCGGTCGGCGGTAAAGATTCCCGTCCCGTGTCCCGTTCCGGGTCATGCGTCGCCGTCGTAGCCGCAGCCTTGCTGACCAATGTCGTACCCACCGGCGCCCGGTTTGTCACATCTGCTAGCAGATGTCACCCAGCGTTTCGGCATCTTTGACGCGCAGTAACGGTACGCCTGGCAGGCCAAACGCGTACACTACAGCCCTTTCGCCATGAGCGCTAAATCCTCTGCGGGACCGGATTGCCCGCCTCGGAGATCGCCTGCCGTACGGGTACCCGCGCGAGCAGGACGAATCCGATGACGAAGAAGGCGACGAGCGAGATGATCGCGTCACGATAACTTCCGGTCAGCTGGTAGGTGATCCCGAACAGAAGGGGCCCGAGCCAGCTCATGCCCCGGTCGCTCATCTCGTACGCCGAGAAGTACTCGGCCTCCTTGCCCGGCGGGACCAGATGCGAGAACAGGGAGCGGGACAGGGCCTGGCTGCCGCCGAGCACGAGGCCGATCCCGGACGCCAGGACGAAGAACCACACCGGCGCCCCGGGCGGCAGGAAGTACCCGGCCGCGAGCGTCACCGTCCAGGCCACCAGTGAACCCAGGATCGTGCGCTTGGCGCCGTACGTCCGGGCCAGCCTGCCCATCCCCAGGGCGCCCGCGACCGCCAGCACCTGCACCAGCAGGACGGCGCCGATGAGCGTCGACTGCCCGAGCCCGAGCTCCTCCGAGCCGTAGACCGAGGCCTGGGAGATCACCGTCTGGATGCCGTCGTTGTAGACGAGGTACGCCAGCAGGAAGGCGAGGGTCAGCGGGTGGCGGCGCATGTCCCGGACGGTGGCCGCCAGTTGGCGGAATCCGGGAGCGGTGGTCTGCTTCGGCCCGGTGGAGGCGCGGTCCCGCAGCCTGGTCAGCGGGACGAGCGTGAAGGCGCCCCACCACAGGCCGGCGGTGGCCAGGCAGATACGGACGGCCGTGGTCTCGGAGACCCCGAAGGAGTCGTGCGCCAGGTACAGCACCAGGTTGGCGATCAGGACCAGCGAGCCCGCCGCGTACCCGAAGGCCCAGCCCCTGGAGGAAACGGCGTCGCGCTCCTCGGGCGGGGCGATCTGGGGCAGGTAGGAGTTGTAGAGCATCATCCCGACGGACTGGGCCGCGTTCGCGACGATCAGCAGCAGGCCGCCCAGCAGATAGCGGTCGCCGTCGAGGAAGAACATGCCCGTGGTCGCCGCGGCCCCCACGTAGGCCGTGACGCCGAGCAGGGGCTTCTTGCGGCCGGTCCGGTCGGCGGCCGCGCCCACCATGGGCATCACCAGGACGGCCGCGATCACCGACAGGGAGACCGAGTACGCGAAGAAGGAGCCGGCCCGCACCGGGATGCCCAGCGGGTGGACGTACCCGTCCGCGTCCGCCGCCGACTTGGCCACCGACGTCAGATAGGGGCCCAGGAACACGGTGAGCACGCTCGTCGAGTAGACGGAGCAGGCCCAGTCGTAGAAGTACCAGCCGCGCTGTTCGCGCCGCCGGTCGAAGACTTCCGTCCGCACGGTGTCCGCGCTCACCCGTGCCCTCGCTTCCCCGATGAGGTGCTGTGCGAAGGATCGGGGAGGCGCGCCGGGTGCTCAGACCCAGACGCCGCGTTCTTCCATGACCTTGCGCAACGTGTCGATGTGATCGGTCATGATGCCATCCACGCCCAGGTCCAGGAGCCGGTGCATATGATCGGGTTCGTTGATGGTCCACACGTGCACCTGGAGCCCGCGCGCGTGGGCGGTGCGCACGAAGCGCCGGTCGACGACCACGATCCCGGACTGCGCCTCGGGCACCTGGGCGGCGACCGCGGAGGTGCGCAGCGCGGCCGGGACGCCCCAGGAGCGAAGCCGCAGGTTGAGCACGCCACGCGTGCCGTACGACGTGGCGAGCCGCGGACCCGCCAGCCGCTGGGCGCGCATCACCCGCGCCTCGGAGAACGAGCCCACACAGACCCGGTCCCACGCGCGCGTGCGCTCGATCAGGTCCAGGAAGGGGTGCAGCGAGGACTCCGCCTTGAGGTCGACGTTCCAGCGCACCTCGGGGAAGGTCTCCAGCAACTCCTCGAACAGCGGCACCGGTTCCCTGCCCGCCACGCGCGCCTGGCTCACCGTCCTCCACGGCAGGTCCGCTATGCGCCCCGCGCCGTCGGTCACCCGGTCCAGGCTCACGTCGTGGAAGGCGACCAGCTTGCCGTCCGCCGTGGTGTGGACGTCGGTCTCGATGTAGCGGTAGCCCGCCTCGACCGCCCGCCGGAACTGCAGTGCCGTGTTCTCCAGGCCGTCGGCCGCCCCGCCCCGGTGGGCGAAGGCGATCGGGCCGGGATGGTCGAGGTAGGGGTGGCGTATCCGCGAGGTCACGGACGCAGTATCGCTCCCCGCGGTTGCCCCGCGGCAACGACCGTGCTGCCGCCGGATGCCGAGGGGACGTCGAACACCCGCAGGAAGAGCTGGGCGAGCGGGCCGATGGAGACCGCGTACAGGACCGTGCCGACGCCGACGGTGCCGCCCAGGGCGAAGCCGGTCGCGACCACCGCCACCTCGACCGCCGTCCGCATCAGGCGGATCGAACGGCCGGTGCGCCGGTGCAGGCCGGTCATCAGTCCGTCGCGCGGGCCCGGCCCGAAGCGGGCGGAGATGTAGAGCCCGGTGGCCACGCCGTTGAGCAGGATGCCGGCCAGCAGGAGCGGGATCCGTACGGCCAGGGAGTGCACCTCCGGGACGACGGCGAGCGTGCCGTCCATGGCGAGGCCGACCACGAAGACGTTGGAGACCGTGCCGAGGCCCGGGCGCTGGCGCAGCGGGATCCACAGGAGCAGCACCGCCGCGCCCACCACGATCGACACGACGCCGATGGTGAGACCGGTCAGCTCGGACAGGCCCTGGTGCAGGACGTTCCAGGGCTCCAGGCCCAGGCCCGCCTCGACCAGGAGCGCGGAACTGGCTCCGTACAGCACCAGGCCGACGTACAGCTGGATCAACCGCCGCCCGAGACGGCCCTTCGTGGACAAGAGATACCCCCAGTGGTCGTAGTGGCCTGGCTCATGTCACCCTGTGGCTTGGGTGGAAGTGTCATCCAGGGCCAATTCGGGGAAGGTGGACTGATTTCCATGGCGCAGTGGACCTCGGCGATGGGTGCGGCGCAGCTGGCCAGGCTGCTCAACTCCCAGCAGGACCGGCCGGCCGGGCCCGGCACGCGCCGCCCGCCCGCCTACCGGGCGCTCGCCGACGGCATCCGGCTGCTGGTGCTGGAGGGACGCGTCCCCGTGGCCGCGCGCCTGCCCGCCGAACGCGAGCTGGCTCTCGCCCTCTCCGTCAGCCGTACGACCGTCGCGGCCGCCTACGAGGCGCTGCGCACCGAGGGCTTCCTGGAGTCCCGGCGCGGCGCCGGCAGCTGGACCGCCGTGCCGGCCGGGAACCCGCTGCCCGCGCGCGGGCTGGAGCCGCTCCCGCCGGAGGCCCTGGGCTCGATGATCGACCTGGGCTGCGCCGCCCTTCCCGCGCCCGAGCCGTGGCTGACCCGCGCCGTCCAGGGCGCCCTGGAGGAACTGCCGCCGTACGCCCACACGCACGGCGACTACCCGGCCGGGCTGCCCGCGCTGCGCTCGATGATCGCCGACCGGTACACCGCGCGCGGGATCCCCACGATGCCCGAACAGATCATGGTGACCACGGGCGCCATGGGCGCCATCGACGCGATCTGCCACCTCTTCGCGGGCCGCGGCGAGCGCGTCGCGGTGGAGTCGCCGTCGTACGCCAACATCCTCCAGCTGATGCGGGAGGCGGGTGCGCGGCTGGTGCCCGTGGCGATGGCCGAGGGGCTGACCGGCTGGGACCTGGACCGGTGGCGGCAGGTGCTGCGGGACGCCGCGCCCCGGATCGCGTACATCGTCGCCGACTTCCACAATCCGACCGGCGCGCTCGCCGACGACGGCCAGCGGCGGCAGCTGGTCGAGGCGGCCCGCTCGGCCGGGACGGTGCTGATCGCCGACGAGACGATGAGCGAGCTGTGGCTGGACGAGGACCTTCATCAGGGGGTGATGCCGCGGCCCGTGTGCGCCTTCGACCCGGCCGGGTCCAGCGTCATCACCGTCGGCTCGGCCAGCAAGGCCTTCTGGGCGGGCATGCGCATCGGCTGGGTGCGCGCGGCGCCCGACGTGATCCGCAGCCTGGTCGCCGCGCGCGCGTACGCCGATCTGGGCACCCCGGTGCTGGAACAGCTCGCCGTGAACTGGCTGTTCAGCACGGGCGGCTGGGAGCAGGCCGTCGAGGTGCGGCGCGGTCAGGCCCGGGAGAACCGGGACGCGCTGATCACCGCGGTGCGCCGGGAGCTGCCCGACTGGGAGTTCGAGGTGCCCAGGGGCGGACTGACCCTGTGGGTACGCACCGGTGGCCTGTCCGGCTCGCGGCTCGCCGAGGTGGGGGAGCGGGTCGGGGTGCGGGTGCCTTCGGGGCCGCGCTTCGGGGTGGACGGTGCCTTCGAGGGATACGTACGGCTGCCGTTCACGGTCGGAGGCGCGGTCGCCGAGGAGGCGGCGGTGCGGCTGGCCGCGGCGGCGCGGCTGGTCGAGAGCGGGGCGTCGGGGGGCGGCGAGACGCCGCGGACGTTCGTGGCGTAGCGGGCCGGGCCGGGCCGGTTGCGGACCGGCCCGGAGCCCTACGGCGCCTCTGCCGCCACGGCTTTCGCGGACTCGGCGGGCTCCTTCTCCATCGAGACGGGGTCCATGGAGACGGGCGGCGCCTCGACCGGCTCGGCCTCGACCGGGTCCGCGCCGAGGGGCTCGGCCTCGACGGGATCGGGGCCGGCCTGCCCGGAGTCCATCGGCTCCGCCTCGGCCGGCGTCGTCCGCGGCGGCAGCAGGGCCAGCACCGCCTCGCGGTCCGCCTCGCTCGTCTCGTCGTCGTACGGGTCCGGGGTCGAGGGGACCTGGAGCCGGTGCACGACGCCCGCGCCGAGGCGGGCGTAGCCGCGGCCCGGCGGGACGTCGACGGCCGGTGTCGTGGCCGGCAGGGCGCCGAGGACGCCCGCCAGCTGCTCGGCCGTGGCGGGGCCGAGGACGACACGCGCGCGTGTGTGCTGCCGTACGGCGTCGCTCAGTGCCTCCGCGTTGTCGAACTGGTCGGCCACCACGACCGTGACGTTCGCCGCGCGGCCGTGCCGGAGCGGGATCTGGAGCAGAGACTGCGGGTCCTTGCGGCCGTCCGCGGCGGCGAGGTGGGCGAAGGCGCTCGGCCGGTCGAGCAGGATCCACAGGGGACGCTTGGTGTCCTCCGGCGGCGGGTGGCCGGCCTGGCGAGCGCGGTTGGCGGACAGGAGCCGGCGCTCCGTCTCGTTGGTGGCCCACTCCAGGGTCGCGAGCGCCCCGGCCAGACCGCACTCGACGGCCAGCACGCCCTTACGGCCGGTCAGGCACGTGTACTCGCCGGTGCCGCCCTCGATGATCACCACGTCGCCGTGCTGCAGCGCCTGGAGGGCGATGCAGCGCAGCAGGGACGTGGTGCCGCTGCCCGGCTGGCCCATGACCAGCAGGTGCGGCTCGGTGGAGCGCACGCCGGTGCGCCAGACGACCGGTGGGACGTCGCGCTGCTCCTCGCCGTGGGTGAGCGGGAGCGTGCGCCGGACCTGGGTGGGATCGGTGAAGCCGAGGACCGTCTCGCCCGGCGCCGTGACGAATCGCTGGGCGGCGATGTCGGTGGGCAGCGGCGGCAGGACCGTGACGGTGAGCCGGTTGCCCTCCTCGTCCCAGCCGAAGTGGTATTCGCGGCCGCGGCCCGACTTGGCGTGCAGCAGCTGCTCGATGCGGGTACGGGAGTCGATCTCGCCGTCGGTGAAGTAGGCCGGGTAGCGGATCACGAGGTGGGTGATGCGGCCCGAGCCGTCGAACTCGTACGCCGGGAACGCCTTCTCCCACTCGCCGCCGTGGGCGTAGAGGGGGGAGGGGTCACCGGCGAGCGAGAAGTACGGGACCAGGGCCTCGTACAGCGACCGCAGGCGCTCGGACTGGGACTCGTCGGGCCCTTCGGGCTCCGCCGGACCGCGCTGCTCCCTGCCGTGCCATGCTGCCGCCGCCATCAGGGAGATGACGGCGAGCAGCGGGCCGTAGGGCATCAGTGCCACGACCAGGACCACCGAGGCCACCAGGAACAGCAGCGGCCCGCGCCGGTCCTGGGGCGTGTCGGCCCACTTGCGCCGGCCGGCGGCTGCCAGCCGGCGCAGACCGCGGGTGATCGAGATCAGCGGGTGGAGGACGTCGGTGGCGCTGTCGGCCGCGGTCCGGGCCAGCTCCCGGCCCCGGGCGATCTGCGCGCTGCCTGTGCTCAGGATGCGAGGAAGGGGGCGCCGGGCCACAGATGTCTCCTGTTGGTGCGTACGGGCGGGACGGGCGGCGTCAGAACTTGATGCCGCCGAGGAGGCTCGCGAGGCTCTCGCCGCCGGCCTTGATGCTCGGGGCGATGGCCGTACTCGCGAGATAGAAGCCGAAGAGGGCCGAGACCAGGGCGTGGGACGCCTTCAGCCCGTCCTTGCGGAAGAAGAGGAAGACGATGATGCCGAGCAGGACCACGCCGGAGATGGACAAGATCATTTCAGTTCTCCTGGTTCACGGGGACAGTCACCATGAGTACTTCCAGGATCACAGGATGTATCCATACTATAAAAGGTGCAATTGGGTGAATTCCGGTGTTTTTCCCTCGAATGGCCGTGCTGTCCTGCACGGGCCGAGGCGATTTCGTGCATTCGGTCGGTTCTGTGCTGATCCTTACCTCTTGTGAAGCGGCTCATGTGCCGCCGGAGCCAGTACCCTGGCGATTCACCTGAACGGTTGTACGGAAGGCGGTCCTGCCGATGAGTGAAGCCCTCGACCCCGAGGTCGTGGAGCTGGCGACCAAGATCTTCGATCTGGCCAGGCAGGGACGGACCGAGGAGCTCGTGGCGTACGTGGACGCGGGCGTTCCGGCCAACCTCACCAACGACCGCGGGGACTCGCTCGTGATGCTCGCCGCGTACCACGGGCACGCCGACGCGGTGCGGGCGCTGCTCGACCGCGGCGCGGAGGGCGACCGGATCAACGACCGGGGCCAGACCCCGCTCGCCGGGGCCGTCTTCAAGGGTGAGACGGAAGTGATCAAAGCCCTCCTGGAGGGTGGTGCCGATCCGGCCGCGGGCACCCCGTCGGCCGTGGACACGGCACGCATGTTCGGCAAGGCTGAACTGCTCGACTTGTTCGGCGCACACTGATCCGCATGTTCTGACCAGCGAAAACACGAGAAACGGGGGAGGCGGTACGGGGCCGCCGAAATTTCGGTCGCGGCAGGCCGAAGTGCCGGGTCATCATGACGTCGTGATTCACGGACGCGATGGCTGGGCAGGTGTTGCCGCACCGCGCGGTCCGTGATCGGTCCGTGAGGGCCACTGACGAGAGGCAGAGGAAGATGGTCTACAGCAAGCAAGAGACGGCGGGCGCCCCGACGTTGTGTCACGCGGCCAGGTAATGCGTGCTCCCCGGTTGCGTCGACGCTTGATGTGAGGCTGTTTCCCATGTTCGATCCGGTCATAGCGCCCAGCGGAACCCTGCTCGGCCTCCTGCAGAGGGGGCGTGGCGACGGCACGCTGCACGCACTCACCGCACCGCGCGCCGAGGCGCTCGCGGCACTGAACCACTGTGTGCTCCGCGACCCCCGCCACGACTGGCAGGTGGAGAACCGCTCCCTCTACTACGCCCGTCTCTACCTCGACCTCAACGGCGAGCTGGACGAGATCGAGGCGCACCTCTTCGACGTCGAGGACGCCTTCGACACCGAGGAGTCCCGCACCGGCCTGGCCCTCGCGGTCCTCGGCCATCTGGCCTCCTACGGCAGGCTGGACGCGCTGGCACTGCTGCGCAGGTACGCGGCCTCCGGCACCAACTGGGCCTGGGCCCTGGACGAGCTGGCCCTCAGGGACGACGACGCGGGGCTGCGCGCCCTCGCCGCCCCGGTGCTGGCCCGTTTCGCCACCGACGCCGAGGGCGAGGCCGAACTGGCCGCCGTCGTGCGCGACTCCTTCGAACCCCGGCCCTGGCGGCTGTGGGCCGAGGATCCGCGCGAATCGATCGCCACGCGCGTGCGTGCCGCTCGGGAGACCGGCTGCTTCGACCGCTGGCAGCGGCAGATGCGACCTACCGGGCCCCGTCCGGGGTGGAGCGTGCAGGCCGTGTTCGAGTGGGCCCAGCAGGGCGTCGAACGCGGTGCCGCGCTGCACGTCCCGGCCGCCCGCTGCCTCACGGCCGTGGCCGGCCCCGAGGACCGGCCCGAGATCGTGCGGGCCGCCAAGGACGGCAGCGACGGAGCCCGCTGCACCGCACTGCGCTACCTCGCCGACGGCAATGATCCCGACGCCCTCGATCTGATCGAGGCGGCCGTGGTGACGGGCTCGCCCGCCGTGGTGGAGGCCGCCGTGGACGCCTTCGAACGGATGCGGAGCGTCGCCGCCGTCGAACGGGCCCGCGGCTGGGCCCGCCGGCCGGACGCCCTGGGCGCCGCCGCCGGCCGCATGCTCTCCTGTCGCGGCGGAGTCGAGGACCGGGACCTGGTCCTCGCCGCACTGCGCGAAGCCGTACGGGGCGAGGGGCCGGACGCTCCGACCCTGTGGACCCTCGTCGACGGCACCGGACGGCTCGGCATCGTCTGCGCCGCCCCCGTCCTGCGCCACATCTACCGCGAGACGGCCTCGTCCCATCTGCGCGGCCGGGCTGCCCGCGCCCTGGCCGCCACCGATCCCTCCTTCCCGGCCGGCTTCGCCGTCGAGTGCCTCTGGGACTGCGAGGAGACCACCCGGGAGATCGCCGCCCGGTACGCCGAGACCGGCGACGCCCGCGTCGTCGAGCAGCTCCGCCGGCTGGCCGCCGATCCGGCCGAGGAGGCCGAGGTGCAGACAGCCGTACGAAGCCGGATCGCACCCGACGAACCCGTGGTGTGAGCCGGTCCCGCACGGATCGTCCGGGCGGCGGCACGGCCGCCGGATGAACAGCGGATGACCCGCGGGTCAGGCGGTCATGGACACGGCCTGACCTGCTCGGGTGTGCGGAGGAACGCTCACGGGACGTTCCTCGTCCGGAAAGATCCACGTTGACGCGGCCACGTCCGGTGCGGCGAGAACACCGGTATGCGTGTCGTCATCGTGACCGAATCCTTTCCCCCCGACGTGAACGGCGTGGCCCACTGCGCGCTCCAGACCGCCCGGCACCTCGTAGATCGCGGTCACCTCCCGCTCGTCGTCGCTCCGGCCTGCACCGCTCTCGCCGGCCGGGCCGGAACCGGGCCCGACGCCCAGGCGCCGTGCCCCGTCGTCCGTGTCCCCTCCCTTCCGCTCCCGGGCTATCCCCAGGTCCGTGTCGCCCTGCCCAGCCGCCGCCTCGCCGCGGCCGTCGCCGAGCACCGGGCCGACGTCGTGCACCTGGCCAGCCCCTTCGTCCTCGGTGTCCGCGGCATGGCCGTCGCGGCCCGGCTCGGCGTGCCGGCCGTCGCCGTCTACCAGACGGACCTCGCCGGCTACGCCCGTACCTACATGGGCGCCGGCGAGGCCGCGGCCTGGCGGCGCATCCGCTCCGTCCACTCCGCCGCCGACCTCACCCTCGCCCCCTCCAGCGCCTCGATGCGCGACCTGGAGACCCACGACGTGCCCAGGGTCAAACTGTGGCCCCGCGGCGTGGACACCGTCCGGTTCCGCCCCGAGTTGCGCGACGAGGCCCTGCGCCGCGAACTCGCCCCGAACGGCGAGGTGATCGTCGGATACGTCGGCCGGCTCGCCCCCGAGAAGCACATCGAGCTCCTGGCCGGTGTCTGCGGCCTCGACGGCGTGAAGGTCGTGATCGTGGGCGACGGCCCGAGCGGGCCGAGCCTCGCCGAGGCGCTGCCGGGCGCGGTCTTCCTCGGCCGGCGCACCGGCGACGAACTCGCCCGGATCTACGCCTCCCTCGACGTGTTCGCGCACACCGGGCCCTTCGAGACCTTCTGCCAGACCGTGCAGGAGGCCATGGCCAGCGGCGTCCCGGTGGTGGCTCCCGCCGTCGGCGGCCCGCTCGACCTGGTCGTCCAGGGGCGCACCGGCCTGCTGGTGCCGCCGCGCGACGCCGACGCCGTACGGGACGCCGTGCTGTCCCTGGTGACAGACCCGGCCCGGCGGGCCGCCTTCGGCGACACCGCGCGGGCCACCGTCGAGGGCCGCACCTGGGCGGCCGTCGGCGACCAGCTCATCGGGCACTACGCGGACGTCCTCGCCGCGCGCAGGAAGACGGCGGTGGCGGCATGAACTCGCTCCGGATCGTGCGCCTGGCGAACTTCGTCGCCCCCGCGTCCGGCGGTCTGCGCACCGCCCTGCGCGAGCTCGGCAAGGGCTTCCGGGAGGCCGGACACGAACCCGTGCTGATCGTGCCCGGCGAGCGTGCCGACGACCGCGAGACCGAACAGGGGCGCGTCATCACCCTGCCCGGGCCGCTGCTGCCCGGCACCGGCGGGTACCGGGTGCTCACCGACAAGCGGCGTGTGGCCCGCCTCCTGGAGGAGCTGGCCCCCGACCGCCTCGAGGTCTCGGACCGGACGACCCTGCGGTGGACCGGCCGGTGGGCGCGGCGGGCCCGGGTCCCCGCCGTGATGGTCTCCCACGAGACCGCCGACGGCGTGCTGCGGACCTGGGGAGTGCCGGAGGGGGCGGCCCGGCGCGCCGCCGACGCCCTCAACGTCCGTACCGCGCACACGTACGCGCGCGTGGTGTGCACCACCGAGTTCGCCGAGCGCGAGTTCGTGCGGATCGGAGCCCGCAACGTCGTACGCGCCCCCCTCGGCGTCGACCTGGTGGAGCGGCACCCGGCGCTGCGGGACCCGGGACTGCGCGCACTGTACGCGCGCGAGGACGAGGCGCTGATCGTCACCTGCACCCGGCTGTCCGTGGAGAAGCGGCCCGGCACCGCGCTGGACGCCCTGGAGTCGCTGCGGCGGCGGGGCAGGCGGGCGGTGCTCGTGGTGGCCGGGGACGGACCGCTGCGCCCGCGGCTCGAACAGCGCGCGCGGGAGCGCGGGTTGCCGGTCACCTTCCTCGGGCACGTCTCCGACCGCGCCGCGCTGGGCGCCCTCCAGGCCTCCGCCGACGTGTGCCTGGCGCCCGGCCCTGCCGAGACGTTCGGACTGGCCGCCCTGGAGGCGATGGCCTGCGGCACGCCCGTGGTGGTCAGCACCTCCTCCGCGCTGCCCGAGGTGATCGGGTCGGCGGGAGCCGTGGCGGCGGACCACGGGGACGCCTTCGCGGACGCCGTCGACATCCTGCTCGGCCTGCCCGAGCGGGAGCGGCGGCGGACCGCACGCGCACGCGCCGAGTGCTTCGGGTGGAACACGGCCGTGGACGCGTTCCTCGCTGCGCACGACGCGACGGTACCGGTGCGTCCCTCCGCGCACGACGCGACGGTGCCGGTGCGTCCCTCCGTGCCCGGGAGCGTGGCATGAGACCGCTGCGGTTCGTCTCCCTCGGGGACTCGCTGACCGAGGGCGTGGGCGATCCCGTCGGGGACGGGTGGCGCGGCTGGGCGGCGCTGCTCGCCGGCGGGCTGGCCGCGGACTCCGTCGAGTTCACCAACCTCGCGGTGAGCGGCGCGCAGACCCGCGAGGTGCTGGAGGTCCAGACGCCGGCCGGTCTCGCACTGGAGCCGGACATCGCGTCGGTGGTCATCGGCGTCAACGACACCCTGCGCTGCACCTTCGACATCCGCGCCGTCGCCGAACGCCTCGACCAGGTCTACGCCGCCTTCACCGGGCAGGGCGCGACCCTGCTCACCGCCTGTCTGCCCGACCCCGGTTCGATGCTCGGGCTCCCGGGCTCGCTGGCCCGTCCGCTGGCCCGGCGGCAGCGGGCGGTCAACCGGGTGGTCCACGCGCTCTCCGACCGCTACGGGGCCGTCCATCTGCACGCGGCCGAGGCCGACTGGATCACGGACCGCGCGATGTGGAGCGCGGACCGGCTGCATCCGGGGGAGCGGGGGCACCGCCAACTGGCGGTGCGCTTCCACTCGTTGCTGCGGGAGGCCGACCGGGCGGCCGGTGCGCCTCCCTCGCCCGAACCGGAGTTCCCGGCGCCCACCACGTCGGCGAGCCTGCTGTGGCTGGCCACGGCGGGGACCGCGTGGGTCGCGCGGCGCTGCACGGACCTGCTGCCCCAGCTGCTGCGGCTCGCGGCGGACGAGATGGGGCATCGGGCGCGGGGGACGAGTGCGCGGCTGGACGTGCGGGCGGCTGCCGCCGTGTCCGCCGCGTTGGCTGCGGTGTCGGTTGTCGAGCAGCCTGATGCGGTCTAGTTCTCGCGGGGGAGGAGGCTTGATTGCTCGGTGCGGGTGCCTTGTGGCTGGTCGCGCGGTTCCTCGCGCCCCTAAGGGAGTTGGCGGTTGCGTGGCTTCACGAAGCGCCCCTAGGGGAGTTGGCGGCTGCGTGCGTTGACGAAGCGGACCGGTGTGCCCGGTGCTGCCTGGGCCGTTGCCGCCAGGTCTTGAGGGTGGACGACCGCGATCACCGGGTAGCCGCCGGTGGTCGGGTGGTCCGCCAGGAAGACGACCGGACGGCCGTCCGGAGGGACCTGGACCGCGCCCAGGACCATGCCCTCGCTGGGGAGTTCGCCCGGGAGGGCGCGGTCCAGGGCGGGGCCCTCGGTGCGCAGGCCGATGCGGTTGCTCGCGGAGGACACGCGGTACGGGCGGGACGTGAACGTGCGCAGCGCCTCGGGCGTGAACCAGTCGTGGCGCGGGCCCGGCGTCACCCGCAGGACCAGCTCGGCCGGCGGAGCCGGCTGCGGGGCGACGTCCACGCGCGTGTGGAGGTCCTCCGGCGTGCCCAGGGGGATCACCGTGCCGTCCGCGAGAGGCGGCGGGCCGAGGCCCGACAGGAGGTCCGTGGAACGGCTGCCGAGGACCGGTTCGACCGCGATGCCGCCGGCGACCGCCAGGTAGTCGCGGACCCCGGAGACGGCCGCTCCGACCTCCAGGAGCGCGCCGGCGGGCACGTGCACCGGCGCTCCCCAGGCGACCGGCCGTCCGTCGACCGTGACCGCGCAGGGGGCGCCCCCGACGGCCACCGTGACCGTCGAACGCGGCCGTACGGCACAGCCGTTGAGGGTGGTCTCCAGGACCGCCGCCCCGGGCGGGTTGCCCACGAGGCGGTTGACGAGCGCGGCGGCGGGGGAGTCGAGCGCGCCCGAGCGGGGCACGCCGAGGTGCGCGTGCCCGGGGCGGCCCCGGTCCTGCACGGTGGTCAGCGCCCCGGCCCGTACGACGACGAGCGCCCGGTCCGTCATGAGCCGTCCACCGGGACGAAGCGCACGCGCGTGCCGGGCGACAGCAGCGCGGCCGGCACGCGCGCGTGGTCCCACAGCACGGCGTCCGTGCGGCCGATCAGCCGCCAGCCGCCCGGCGACGAACGCGGGTACACGCCCGTGTACGGGCCCGCCAGAGCCACGGAACCCGGTGGGACGGCCGTGCGCGGAGTGGCCCGGCGCGGGACGTCGTAGCGCTGCGGAAGGCCCGTGAGGTAGCCGAAGCCGGGCGCGAACCCGCAGAAGGCGACGGTGAATTCGGTGCCCGCGTGGATGCGGGCCGCCTCCTGTGCGCTCACGCCCCAGTGCGCGGCGACCTCGGTCAGGTCCGGGCCGTCGTAGCGCACCGGGATGTCGATCGCCGCACGCGCGCGTGGGGGTGCCGGTGGTACCTCGGAGGCGGTCAGTTCGGAGGCCAGTCGGGCCGGGTCGTCGAGGCCGTCGAGCAGGACGGTGCGGGCCGCCGGGACGATCTCGTGCACGCTGAGCAGCCCTTGCGCGCGGCGGCGCAGCAGTTCCGCGTGCAGGGCCTGCGCCTCGTCCCCGCTGGACAGTTCGACGAGCAGGGCGCGGTCGCCCACGGGCAGCGCCCTCATGCGAAGGCCTCCACCCGGACTCCCGACTCCTGCAGGCGCCGCCGGACCAGCCGGGCCAGCTCCACGGCGCCCGGCGTGTCCCCGTGCAGGCACAGGGAACGCGCGCGTACGTCGACGGCGGCACCGCAGTGCGAGGTGACCGTGCCGAAGCGGGCCAGGCCCACCGAGCGCTCCACGACCGCCTCCGCATCGGTGACCACGGCGCCGTCGTGGCCGCGTGGCACGAGCGTGCCCTCCGCGGTGTAGGCGCGGTCCGCGAACGCCTCCGTGACGGCCGGGAGTCCGGCCTTGGCGGCCTGCTCCAGGAGCCGTGATCCGGGCAGGCCGAGCACGGGCAGCGCGGCGTCGGCGAGCCGCACCCCCTCCACGACCGCGCCGGCCTGCTCCTCGTCGTGCACGACGCGGTTGTAGAGCGCGCCGTGCGGCTTGACGTACGACACGCGCGTGCCCGCCGCGCGAGCGAAGACCTCCAGGGCGCCGATCTGGTACGCCACTTCGGCCGCGAGCTCCGCGGGCGGCACGTCCATCGAGCGCCGCCCGAACCCCGCCAGGTCCCGGTAGGAGACCTGGGCGCCGATCCGCACGCCGCACGCGGCCGCGAGCTCGCACACCCGCCGCATGGTGGCGGCGTCCCCGGCGTGGAAGCCGCAGGCCACGTTGGCACTGGTGACGACGGACAGCAGCTGCTCGTCGTCGGTCAGCCGCCAGCGGCCGAAGCCCTCGCCGAGGTCGGCGTTGAGATCGATCGACGTCATGGATCCTTCGGTCTCCTCTCAGGCCACGCGGTACTGCTCGTCGCGGGCGTCGGTCAGGAACATCTGGCCCGGTGCGTGGGTCAGGGCGAAGGGCGGCCGGGACGTCATCACCGCCGCCTGCGGGGTCACTCCGCAGGCCCAGAACACCGGGATGTCGTCCGGCTCGGCGTCCACCGGGTCGCCGAAGTCGGGCCGGCCGAGGTCCTCGATGCCGAGCGCCGAGGCCGGACCGCAGTGCACGGGGCTGCCGTGCACCGCCGGCAGCAGGCTGCTCTCCCGCAGCGCGGCCGACAGGTGCTCCGGCGGCACCGGCCGCATGGACACCACCAGCGGGCCGTGCAGCCGCCCCGCGGGGCGGCACTGGCGGCTGGTCACGTACATCGGGACGTTGCGGCCCTGCTCGATGTGGCGGATCGGGACGCCCGCCCCGGCCAGCGCCCACTCGAAGGTGAAGCTGCAGCCGATGAGGAACGAGACCAGGTCGTCGCGCCAGTACGCGCGCACGTCCGTGGGTTCGTCCACCAGCTCGCCGTTCTCCCAGACCCGGTAGCGCGGCAGGTCGGTGCGCAGATCCGCGCCGTCCGCGAGGACCGTGGTGAAGTCCCCGGCGTCCGTGACGTCCAGCACCGGGCAGGGCTTGGGATTGCGCTGGCAGAACAGCAGGGTGTCGTAGGCCCAGTCGGCGGGCACCGAGATCAGGTTGACCTGGGTGTGGCCGGCCGCGACCCCGGCGGTGGGCCCGGTGAGCCCGTCCCGGAAGCGGGCCCGGGCGGATGACGGGCTCCACGCGTGCGCGTGCTCCTCGACGACGGTCAGGGGGCGGTCTTCCGTACGGTTCACGCCAGTTCCTTCCCGCGCGTCTCCGGCAGCCCCAGCAGGGCCAGCGCCGCCACGCCGTAGCCGATCGCGCCGAACACCAGCGCACCGCCCACGCCCCAGCTGTCGGCGAGGAAGCCGACCGTGGTGGGGAAGACGGCGCCCACGGCGCGCCCGGTGTTGTAGGTGAAGCCCTGCCCCGTGCCGCGCACGGCCGTCGGGTAGAGCTCGCTCAGGTAGGAGCCGAAGCCGCTGAAGATCGCCGACATGCAGAACCCGAGCGGGAAACCGAGCACCAGGAGCAGCGCGTTGGCGCCCTGAGGGATGTTCGCGTACGCCAGGATGCACACGGCCGACAGCAGCGCGAACAGCCAGATGTTGCGTTTGCGGCCCAGCCGGTCGGTGAGGTAACCGCCGGTCAGATAGCCGAGGAAGGCGCCGGAGATCAGGAACGCCAGGTAGCCGCCGGTGCCGACGACCGACAGACCGCGATCGCTCTTCAGATACGTCGGCACCCAGGTGGCCAGCGTGTAGTAGCCGCCCTGGACACCGGTGGACAGCAGTCCGGCGAAGAGCGTGATGCGCAGCAGGCCGGGCCGGAAGATGGCCGCGAACGAGCCCTTGTGCGCGCTCTTCTCGCGTACGGCGGCCGCCTCGGGGGCGTCGTGCACACGGCGCCGCATCCAGATCACCAGCAGCGCGGGCAGCGCTCCGGTCCAGAACATGATGCGCCAGGCCAGGTCGTCGCCGGCGAAGGAGAAGACCACGGTGTAGACGACCGCGGCCAGCGCCCAGCCCACCGCCCACGAGCTCTGGACCGCACCGAGTGTGCGGCCGCGGTGCCGGGCGCTCGCGTACTCGGCGACCAGGATCGCGCCGACGGCCCACTCGCCGCCGAACCCGAGGCCCTGCAGGGCCCGGAAGACCAGCAGGGTCTCGTAGTTGGGCGCGAAGCCGCAGGCCACGGTGAAGACCGCGTAGGTGATCACCGTGATCATCAGCGCGCGGACCCGGCCGAACCGGTCGGCCACCACTCCGGCGAGGGCGCCACCGACGGCGGAGACCACGAGTGTGACGGTCGTGAGCAGGCCGGTCTGGCCGCTGTCCAGGCCGAAGTAGGCGGCCAGCGCGACCATCGTCAGGGGCAGCGTGAAGTAGTCGTACGAGTCCAGCGCATAGCCGCCGAACGCGCCGGCGAAGGCGCGGCGGCCGCGCGGCCCCAGGGCGCGCAGCCAGCCCAACGCGCCGTCTTCGAGGGCGCGTTCGTCCGCGCCGGTGGGTGTGCTCAGGGCCTGCGGTGAAGGGGTCGTGCTCATGTGCACCTCGCAGTGGGAGGACGGAGGGTGCTTGGGAGGTGAGCCGTGCCGTGCATGGGGGTGCCGTGGGGGGTGCCGTGCGTGAGCGGGCGGCGCCGAGGGGAGTCGGCGCCGTGGGAAGCAACGTAGAGGATCGTTCAACGATCCTTCAATACCCATGTTGTTTCGTTCTTGTGTCTGCGATTGAATTCCGGGCATGGCAGAGCAGTTGCACGGACTGGCCGACGATCGCGCTCTCCTGGGGCGCACCAGCACCGCCGAGCGTGTCTCGGACATCCTCAGAGGCCGTATCGCCGAGGGGTTCTTCCCGCCCGGGACCCGGCTGTCGGAGGACAGCATCGGCGGCGCGCTCGGGGTCTCGCGCAACACGCTGCGTGAGGCGTTCCGGCTGCTCACCCACGAACGCCTGCTCGTCCACGAGCTGAACCGGGGCGTCTTCGTCCGGGTCCTGACCGTCGAGGACGTCGAGGACATCTACCGCACCCGCCGGCTCGTCGAGTGCGCCGTCGTGCGCGGGCTCGGCGAGCCGCCGTACTCCCTCGAGGCGCTCGGCGCGGTCGTCGAGGAGGGGCAGCGGGCGGCGCGCGAAGGTGACTGGAAAGCGGTGGGTACCGCCAACATCCACTTCCACCGGGAACTGGTGGCGCTCGCCGGCAGCGCCCGCACCGACGAGCTGATGCGCAGCGTCTTCGCCGAACTCCGCCTCGCCTTCCACGTGGTGGACGACCCCAAGCGCCTCCACGAGCCCTACCTCGCCCGCAACCGCCAGATCCAGCAGGCCCTCCAGGCGGGGGACCGGGAAGCGGCCGAGAAGCTGCTGGCGGTCTACCTCGACGATTCGCTGGAACGCGTGGTCGACGTCTACCGCAGAAGGGTCGGGGAGGGCGACGCCCTTTCGTAGGGCGCGGCGGGCCACGGACGGCGCACACACGATTCACGCCCGTTTGGGCCGTTGTCAGACCGAGGACCTAGTCTGTGCACCGTGACTTCGCCTGCACCGACGGACAGCGTTCCGCCCCAGCTCAGCGCGGGGCCGCGCCCCGCGCCGGGCCCGGCCGCCGACGAGGGACTGGCGCGGCGCCTGCGCGCGCTCGCCTGCACCGCCCCACTGCACGACCTCGACACGCGCAAGGCCAACCTCGCAGGCGAGTACTCGGTCTACGGCATGGCGGAGGTGGCCCTCTCCGCCATCGACCTGGTCACGCTGAACATGGACTTCGACACGGGCGCCGACCACGACCAGATAGTCGCCCGCCTCATCCCGCGCATCGCCGCCCAGGCCCCGCGGCGGCCCGTCACCGAGCACGAGCGCGTGGCCCGCTGGGTCCTGGAGAACCTGATCAACGTCGGCAGCGTGGACCGCGGCTTCCGCGCCGTCTACGGCACGTTCACCACCGACGGCAGCTACGTCCGCCGCGACTACGACTTCAAACTGATCGAGGAGGTGCCCGGCCCCGGCGGCACCGTCTACCTCCGCACGACCGACGAGGCGGTCAACGTCCTGGTCGGCGCTCTGGACACGGACGTCACCAGCGCCCAGATCGCCGCCGAGGTGAAGCTGGAGGTCCTGATCAACCGGGGGAGGCTCGCCGACGCCCAGCTCGCGGCCGAGCAGGCCCGGTACCGCACGGTGCAGTACTCGGAGACGCTGCGCCGCGCCCTGGAGGCCACCCGGCGCAACGTCCGCGCGGTGGACTGGCTCAACGCCGTGCCGGACATGATCGCCGAGGCGCTGGACCACGTCGCCGACCGGTACCGCCACGAGAACGCGATCCTCACCAACATCCGCAAGGCACGCGACGAGACCGAGGACGCCGAGCACAAGCGGCGCGCGGCCGAGCTCGTCGACATCGTCAAGGACTGCATCCGCAGGCACACGCAGCTGCAGTCCCGGCTGCTGGAGGCCGGACCGCTGTTCCGCGCGGAACAGGACCGGCAGGCCTTCGCCACCCCCATGACCTCCTCGGGGATCGACCTCTACGGCCATCTCGTCGCCCCGATCCTGCCGCTGCCGCTGGAGCAGTCGGTGCGCGTCACGGACGCGTTCTTCGCGCGCGGGACCGGGCTGCGCACCCCGGTGTCGGTCCGGGTGACGGATCTCGTCGACATCCTGCTGACGCCTCCGGTGGAGCGGGAGCACCTGGGCGCGGAGATGCCCGAACCGGACCTCATCGCCACCCCGGACGACAGCCGTTTCAGCGAGGAGCAGCTGGCCGCGGCGACCGAGCTGCTCGATCTCCCGGCGGACGCGCCCCGCAGACTCTCCGGCCTGCTGGCCGAGGCGCGGCGCATCGACCCCGATCTGCCCTACCTGGTGGCCCTGCTGGCCGTCCACGCGGCCAGCCCGCCCGTGGGCACGGCCTACCGGCAGGGCGAGGAGAAGCTGCTGTTCGCCGTCGACGACGGGACGGAGCTGGACGACCCCGAGTTCGGCGGCGCCGACCTGATCGTGGGAACGGCCCTGCTGGACGCGGCGGGGATGGCGGCCGACAGGACGGAGGCGGCGTGAGCGGACCCGGGCAGCGTACGGACCAGTGTGAGAGCAGCAAGGAGCGACAGCCGTGACCGAGCACGTCGAGTGGAGTGAGCCGGAGACCGGTGCGGTACCGGTCAGCGCCGCCGTCACGCCCGCCGACGCCGCCGACGCCGCGCGGCTCGTCGCGTTCGGCTTGCAGCCCAAGCTGCAGCCGGCGCGCGACCAGGAGTACGCCGAACTGCTGCGCCGCTACCGCGAGGACCCGCCGTTCGCGCGGCTCGCGGACGCGGTGGCCACCGGCCTCGGGCTCGTGGTCCTGGAGGTGTCCCCGCGCGCGGGGATGGCCGTGACGGCCGCCGAGGACTCGGTGTTCGCCGTCCGCATGAGCGACTACGCGCGCCGTACGTCCGCCGACGGCGGCGACCGCTTCCTGCACGGCCTGGCCCATCTCGCCGTCGCCGCCATGGCGTTCCCGCGCCCCGAGGACCTCGCCGACGACGGCTACATCGGCCGCGTGACGGTCAACGGCGTCGACGCCTTCGTACGGCAGGCCTGCCGCCGTCTGGAGGAGCGCGCCGCCGAGCACGGCGACAACACCGACCCGGCCACCGACGCGCCCGGCCTGGAGGCCGCGTGGCGGATCTGGATCAGACGCAGCGCCACGGGCGCCACCAAGGACGCGCGCAGACTCGCCGGTTCGACCACCGGCATCGTCGGCAAGGCCGCCGCGTTCCTGACCGACTCCGGCTTCCTGCAGCGCATCGGCGACGACAACGGCGGTACGTACCGGACCACGACGCGTTATCAGCTCCAGGTGCGGGACATGGCGGGCAGCGCCGCGATGGCCGAGCTGCTGGAGCTGGGCGTGGTCCCGGTGACCGACGGTACGCCGACGCTGGTGCCCGCCGAGGACACCGAAGAGGTGGAGCTGGCGGCCGACGCCGGACTGCCGTTCCACTCGTCCCGCTCCTGAACTCCCCCTTCCTGCCGAAGACTTACGAGAGTCCGCCATGTACGAGCTGTCCCGGGTCCGCCTCTACTCCATCGGTCCCGCCGGTGCGCGCTACGCCGACACCGTGCTTGACCTGCGCGGCGTCGGGGAGCCCGTGCCCGCCCCAGCGCCCACCCAGGCGGAGTTCTTCGAGGAGGAGCCGGTCGGCCCGCCGCGCCGCCCCGCGCCCGCCGGCGTGCTCTTCCTGGAGAACGGCGGGGGCAAGTCCGTGCTGCTGAAGCTGATCTTCTCCGTGATGCTGCCGGGCCACCGCAACACCCTCGGCGGCGCCAGCTCCGGCGTGCTGCGCAAGTTCCTGCTCGCCGACGACTGCGGGCACGTCGCCCTGGAGTGGCAGCACACGCTCACCGGCGAATGCGTCGTCGTCGGCAAGGCCAGCGAGTGGCGCGGGCGGCAGGTCTCCAACGACCCGCGGAAGTTCGCCGAGGCCTGGTACTCCTTCCGGCCCGGGCCGGGGCTCTCGCTGGACAACCTGCCCGTGGCCGAGTCGACCGCCGTGCGGCCGGTCGTCGAGGGGCAGTCGGGCGCACAGGGCCGCCGCCGCACCATGAAGGGCTTCCGGGACGCCCTCACCGAGGCGGGCAAGGCGTATCCCCATCTGGAGGTGCACTGGGAGGAGATCCACGACCGTTGGATCGAGCACCTCGGCGACCTCGGTCTTGACCCCGAACTCTTCCGCTACCAGCGGGAGATGAACGCCGACGAAGGTGAGGCGGCCGGCCTCTTCGCGGTCAAGAAGGACTCCGACTTCACCGATCTGCTGCTGCGCGCGGTGAC
>NZ_JBHVGU010000031.1:0-28168 GCF_042800575.1 Streptomyces sp. NPDC057616 | reverse complement strand
GTGACCGACACCCGGGACACCGACGGGCTCGCCGACCTGGTCAGCGGCTTCGGCAACAAGCTCGGCCGCCGCGCCGAGCTGATCGCCGAACGGGACTTCACCGCCGGGTCGGTGGACCTTCTCGGGCGGATCGTCGAGGCCGCCGAGGCCCGCGCACGCGCTCGTGACGTCCACACCGGCGCCGAGCGCCGCACGCGCTCCCTGGCCCGCCGGCTGTCCGCCCGGGGCGTGCAGGAGCGGATGCGGGCGGCCGACCTGGCCCAGCGCGTCACGGCGGCCGCGTACGCGGTCACCCACTCCGAGGGTGCCCGGGAGCGCAGCGCGCTCATCTCCGCCGAACTCGCCTACCGCAACGCCTCCTTGGCGCTCGGTGCCGCCGAGAAGTCCGCCGCCGCGCAGAAGCGCGAGCTGGCCGACGCGCGCACCCTGCACTCCGCGTGGCAGGCCGCCGAGGCGGTGCTGCGCCACCGGGCCGCCGCCGACCGCGCCGCGCGCGTGGCCGCCGCGATCCAGGAGGCCGAGCGCGACGCCGCCCCCGCGCTCGCCGCCCGCGCCAGGGCCGCCGTGGATCTCGTACGGGCCCTGCACGCGGCGGCGGAGAGCGCCGAGAGCCTCGCCAACCAGGAGGAGGAGCGGTCCGCCGCCCTCCAGGAGGTCGGCGAGGCCGCCTACCGCGACTCGACCGCCGCCGCCACGGAGGCGCAGCGCGCCCGCAGCGAGGTCGGGCACCTGCGGCAGCGTCTCACCGAGGTCGAGCAGGAGACCGCCGAGGCGGTGCGCGCGGGATGGCTCGACGACAGCGCCCCCGACGCCGACCCGGCCCGCGCCGCCCTCGCGGCCAGCGACGCCGAGAAGACCGCGGTCGCCGCCTGGGACACGGCTCGGGAGGCGTCGCGCAGGGCCGGCGAGCACGCGCGCGAGGCCGCTTCGGCGGAATCCCGCGCGGAGTTGACGGCGGCTCGTGCGGCGGACGCGGCCACGGCGGCCCGGCGGTCCTACGACGCCGAGCGGCGCACCGCCGAGTCGCTGGCCGCGGAGGAGCGGCTGGCGGAACTGCTGAACGTCACCGCGGGCGACGCACGCCCCGCGGTCCCGCGCCCCAGGGACGCGGCGGACGGCGACGAGCCCGCCCTCACCCCCGAGGAGCTCGACCGCTTCGCCGACGAACTGCGCGAGCTGCTCGACGACTCGGTCTCCTCCGCCGAGCGGCAGCTCTTCGAGCTGCGCACCGCCGCGGCCGACGACTCCCGCATCCTCGGCGCGCTCGGCGACGGCGGACTGCTGCCGCCCGGCCCGGACGTACTGGCCACCGTCGAGTTCCTCGGCGAGCACGGCATCCCGGCGCTGCCCGGCTGGCGCTACCTCGCCCAGGCCGTGGACCCGGCCGACCACGCGCGCGTGCTGGCCGCCCGTCCCGAACTCGTCGACGGCGTGATCATCACCGACCCCGACACGCACAGCCGCGCCCGCGAGGCCCTCGGCGACGCGGCGCTGCTCCCGCGGTCCGCCGTGGCCGTCGGCACGGCCGCCGCCCTGCTCGCACCCACCCCAGCCACGGAATCGGACGACGGCGGCGTCTTCCTCGTACCGCCGAACCCCGCCATGCACGACGAGCACGCCGCCGACGAGGAGCGGCAGGCGCTGCGCGCGCGGGCGGCCGAGCGGGACGAGGAGATCAGGACGCTCGCCGCGCGCCTCGGCAAGGACCGCGAACTGGCGGCACGCCTCGCCTCCTGGCGCGCCGGCTGCCCGGCCGGGCAGCTCGTCGAACTGGCCCGGGCCGCGCACGACGCGCGCGCCTTCGCCGAGGAGTCCGAGGCCGAGCTGGCCGAGGCGCGAGCGGTCCGGGCCGAGGCCGACGAGAGCGCCGCCGAGGCGGCGCAGGTGCGCGACGAGCGTCAGGAGACCGCGCAGAAGGCCCGGCGCTCGGCCGACGCCCTCGCCGGGCTCGCCTTCCGGCTGCGCGAGCGGGCCGGCTGGCAGGTCAAGGTGCGTGAACTGGCCGACGAGGGCGCCGAGTCGGAGGCCCGCGCCCAGGCCTGTCTGGAGCGCGCCCGCGCCGCGGACGAGGACCGGCGCGGCGCCCAGCGGGCCGCCGACGACGCCCGCCGCACGGCACGCGCCCTGCGCGCCGAGCGCGCGGAGATCGCGGGCGCTCCCGACGACGTACCGGAGGCCGAGGGGTCCGACCCGAAGGCGTCGCTGCCCGCCCTCCGCGAGGCGTACCGTGCGGCGTCCCAGGTCTACGAGAAGGTCGGCGTCGGCGCCGACCTGCGGGCCGAGCAGGCGCGCGCGGAGAGCGACGAGAGCGCCGCCCGCGCCGAGCTGGACCGGCTCAGCAACAAGGTCCGCACCCGCGCGGAACAGCTGCTGCAGTCGCCGGACGGCTCCGACGGACCGTCCCGGCAGGCCGCCGCCGCGCGCGCCGAGGAGCTGGTGCAGCTCCTGGAGACCCGGATGTCGACCGCGAGCGAGCAGCTCGGGCGGCTGCGCGGCGAGGCCGAGCGGCACGCGCCCGAGGACGGCGAGGCGCACACCGAGCTGCCGGAGGAGCAGCAGCCGCGCGACGCGGAGCACGCACAGGCGCTGCTGCGTACGGCGACGGCCGAACTCGCCACCCGCACCGAGGCGTTGAGCGAGGCCCGGGAGGCGCACGCCGAACTCCTCGACGCCCACCGGGCGGCCGAGGACGCCGCCGGGGGCTTCGACGAGATCGCCGCGATGCTCCGCGACCTGCTGCGCGAACACTTCGCCGACGAGGAGCAGGAGGAGCCGGACCCGTACCCCGGCACCTTGGAGGAGGCCCGGCACGCCGCTGCGGAGGCACGCCGCTCCCTGCGCGGCTGCGCCGCCGACCTCTCGGCCGCCGAGGCCGCCGTGCGCGAGGCCTGCGACGTCCTGGTGCGGCACGCCAACTCCACGCGCTACGAGCAGGTCCGCACCCCGGCGCGGCAGCAGATCCGCGAGCTGCCCGCCTCCTCGCTGCCCGAGCACGCCCAGAAGTGGGCGGACGCCTTCGCGCCCCGGCTGCGCGTCCTGAGCGACGAGTTGGCCCAGCTGGAGCGGAACAGGGACTCCATCGTGGACCGGCTGCGCGGGCTCGTGGAGTCGGCACTGGCGACGCTGCGCTCCGCCCAGCGGCTCTCCCGGCTGCCCGAGGGGCTGGGCGAGTGGTCCGGGCAGGAGTTCCTGCGTATCCGGTTCGAGGAGCCCGACCAGGCCACGCTCACCGAGCGGCTCGGCGAGGTCATCGACGAGGCCACCCGGGCGGCCGTCAAGAAGAACTCCGATCTGCGGCGCGACGGCATGTCGCTGCTGCTGCGGGGTGTGGGCGCGGCCCTGCAGCCCAAGGGCGTCGCCGTCGAGATCCTCAAGCCGGACGCCGTGCTGCGCGCCGAGCGGGTGCCGGTCGGGCAGATGGGTGACGTGTTCTCGGGCGGCCAGCTGCTCACCGCCGCCATCGCGCTGTACTGCACGATGGCCGCGCTCCGCTCCAACGACCGCGGCCGCGACAAGCACCGTCACGCCGGCACGCTGTTCCTCGACAACCCCATCGGCCGCGCCAACGCCACCTACCTGCTGGAGCTCCAGCGGGCCGTGTCCGACGCACTGGGCGTCCAGCTGCTCTACACCACCGGCCTGTTCGACACGACAGCGCTGGCGGAGTTCCCGCTGGTCATCCGGTTGCGCAACGACGCGGACCTGCGGGCCGGGCTGAAGTACATCAGCGTCGAGGAGCACCTCCGGCCCGGCCTGCCGCAGCAGACCCCGGCCGGGGACGCCGACGCGGTACACAGCGAGATCACGGCGACCCGGATGTTCAAGCGGCCGGCCCCCAGCGCCCCGTGAGGAACACGGCCCACCTCCACCCGGGAGCGGCACGGCTCAAAACCGCCCTCTGAGCGGCTCCCGGGACAGTGGCCGGACGGCTCAGGGATGCGACAGCTGGCCGGTGCCGCCGCGCCTGCGTATGCGCTCCTGGGCCCGCTCGGTGGCCCTGGCCTGCCGCCGGGCCCGGCGGCGTTCGCGGCGCAGCGCCCGCGCCGTGCTGCTCGGATCCGAGACCACGCCGTAACGCTGGTTCCACACCTGGCGGGTCACCCAGATGTCGAGCGCCGCCCAGGTGGCCACCACGGTGCCGGCTATGCTGCTGATGACCATCGGGAAGGCCAGCCAGGACCCGGCCATGGTGCAGAAGAAGGCCACCATCGCCTGGATCATCGTCACGGCGATGATGATCACCGCACGCACCGCCGACGTCCGCACCGGGTCGGGCATCCGCCGTCGGCGTGCCGGCTCCTCCACCCACAAGGCCCGGCGCTCGTCCACCGGAATGTCGCGATCAGGTGCCTCGGGCCCTCGCCGCACCGCCATACCGTCCCCGGGCGCCAAGCGCCGCTCCGCCGTGCCCATCACCGTGTCACTCCCCACCGCCGCAGACTGCTCGTCCGTACCCGCTGGCACGTCCTCCCCAGTGGCTGCCCGGCTTGCGTTGTTTTACGCCGCCCAAGTGCCGGAGGCTGCTCAAGCAGCTGATTCCGCGCATCTCCCGTAGAGAGGACGAACGAGGCGTCCTGAAGATTCCCAACGAGCGTAAATTTCAGGCCAATCCGCAGGACGGGCCGGTCGGACGAGTTTCAACGGCCGTGGCGGATCGGGGAGGCAATCTCCCCCAATGAACGGACAACTCCGCATGTCTCGTCGCGCGCGCGGAAGTTCAGCTTCCGGACGGCTCTTCGAGTTGGCCATGTGTCGGTAGTAGGCTCGCGCCGTTTGTTGACGTACATGTGTACCCCCGGTCGTAGGGGGTCGAGCTGGGGGAGGCCATGCGCTTTCGCGGGAAGTCGATCCGCCGGAAGATCGTGGCGCTGCTTCTCGTGCCGCTGGTGTCCCTCACCGCGATCTGGGGCTTCGCCACGGTACTGACGGGACGTGAGGCACAAGACCTGTTCAATGTGTCGGACGTGGTGGAGAAGGTCGGGTATCCGATCGAGGACACCGTCCGCGTGCTGCAGCAGGAACGCCGCCAGACTCTCGTCTACCTCGCCGATCCGCGGGCCTCCGACGGACTCGCCGACCTCAGGCGCAGCCGCACCGCCACGGACGAGGCCGTCGCCAAGATCCGCACGAACGCCAAGAACCCCGATGTGCGCGACGCGCTGGGGGAGGGCACGGACGAGCACCTGACCAGCGTCCTGGAGGCGTTCGACGGCATCGACGCCCTGCGCCGCAGCGTCGAGGACGGCACCGTCGACCGCGCCCAGGCCCTCGACCTCTACAACCGCCTGGTCGACCCCTGCTACGTGCTGCTCGGCAATCTCCACGTCGTCGACAACGTCGAGATGGACAAGCAGTACCGCGCCCTCGTCAACCTCGCCCGGGCCCGCGAACTGCTCTCCCGCGAGGACGCCCTGCTCGGCTCCTCACTGATCGTCGGCCGGCTCACCCGCACGGAGAGCCGCGACGTCAGCGACCTCGTGGCCCAGCGCAGCCTGATGTACGACGTCAACCTGCCGCTGCTGCCCTCGTCGGAGCGCGACCGCTACGAGGAGTTCTGGAAGAACGCCGCCACGGCGCCGCTGCGCGTGGCCGAGCAGTCCGCCACCACCGCGACCAACGGCCGGGCCGGCGAGGTCACCGCGCAGGGCTGGGACACCGCCGCCGGGAACGTGCTCGACAAGCTCGGCACCCTCAACGACCAGGCGAGCGACCGCTATCAGGACCGCGTCCGCCCCGTCGCGATGGGCGTCATCGCCAAGGCGGCCGTCGCCGGCGTGCTCGGCCTGGTCGCGGTGCTGCTCTCGCTCTTCCTGTCCGTACGCGTCGGCCGCACGCTCATCCGTGACCTGCGGCAGCTGCGGCTGGAGGCCCACGAGGCGTCCGGCGTCCGGCTGCCCAGCGTCATGCGCCGCCTGTCCGCGGGCGAACAGGTCGACGTGGAGACCGAGGCCCCGCGCCTGGAGTACGACAAGAACGAGATCGGCGAGGTCGGCCAGGCCCTCAACACCCTTCAGCGCGCGGCCGTCGAGGCAGCCGTCAAGCAGGCCGAACTGCGCGCCGGGGTGTCCGAGGTGTTCGTCAACCTCGCACGGCGCAGCCAGGTCCTCCTGCACAAGCAGCTCACGCTGCTCGACACCATGGAGCGCCGGACCGAGGACACCGACGAACTCGCCGACCTGTTCCGCCTCGACCACCTGACCACCCGCATGCGGCGGCACGCCGAGGGCCTCGTGATCCTCTCCGGCGCCGCACCGTCCCGGCAGTGGCGCAAGCCCGTGCAGCTCATGGACGTCGTCCGGGCCGCCGTCGCGGAGGTCGAGGACTACGAGCGCATCGAGGTCCGCCGTCTGCCGCGGATCGCCGTCACCGGTCCCGCCGTCGCCGACCTCACCCACCTCGTGGCCGAACTGCTGGAGAACGCCACGGTGTTCTCCCCGCCGCACACGGCCGTGCAGGTGCTGGGGGAGCGGGTCGCCAACGGCTTCACCCTGGAGATCCACGACCGAGGCCTCGGTATGGCCGCCGACGCCCTCCTGGACGCCAACCTCCGGCTCGCCGAGACGCCGGAGTTCGAGCTGTCCGACACCGACCGGCTCGGCCTGTTCGTGGTCAGCCGGCTCGCCCAGCGGCAGAACGTGCGGGTCTCCCTCCAGCCGTCGCCGTACGGCGGCACCACCGCGGTCGTCTTCGTCCCCGACGCGCTGCTGACGGACGACGTCCCGGACACCAACGGCATCGGCTTCCGCCTCGACCGCCCCCACCCCTCCAAGGAGGCCGAGCTCGAGGAGAGCCGCCGCACCTCGCTCTCCCAGATGCCCGTGCAGCTTCCCGGCCTGCCCGCCGCCCTGCTGGACGGACCCGTGGAACTGGAGGCTCCGGTCGATCTCGACGCCGTCGAGGACTTCCCGGGCGCTCTCGGCGACGAGGACAGCGAGCGCGGCGGCATCTTCCGCCCCCGCCGCTCCATCGCCCTCGCCGACGACACGGCGGCCGGCCACGGCGACGGTCCGCTCCCCGGCCACCCCGACGCCCAGGAACCGGCCCGCTTCGACACCGGCGACGACGTCGGCGAGCCGGTCCCGCTGACCCGCCGCCGCCCGCCCAAGCTGATCAGCTCGCACGGACGCCCGGTCACCGAGCAGCGCTCACGGCGCGAGGGCGCCGGCGATGAGCCGCCGGCCGGCCCGGGCCGCCCCGGGCCGGAGGCCGCCGCGCCACTGCCGCAACGCCGCCGCGGCGACGGACCGCAGGTGGGCACGGGCCCGGTCCGGTCCGACCAGGACACGGCGCCACCCCTGCCGACCCGCCGGCGCGGCGCCTCACCACTGCGCCCCGGCGCGGCCGGACCCGACCGGTCCGCCGACCCCGCAACTTCGGCACCCGAGCGGCCGAGCGGCGGCGAGGTCGCGCAGCCTCCCGCTCTCCCCGCACGCAGCCGGCCCGCCGCCATCGCATCGCGCGGCAATGACCCCGCCGCCGGGCGCCCCGGCACCGCACCGCAGGACACCGGTCCCGGCAACGGCCCGCTGCCCCGGCGCGTACGGCAGGCGAACCTGGCTCCCCAGCTCAAGCAGAGCGAACGGCGGCCCGCGCAGGACAGCGCGCCGCCGGCCGAGCGGGACGCCGACGAGGTACGCAGCCGGATGGCCTCGCTCCAGCGCGGCTGGCAGCGTGGCCGTAACGAGAATGCCGCGGGTGACAGCGCCCACAGCGGCACAGCACCACAAGGAACGACAGAGGGGGACGGTCGATGACCGCACCGAAGGCGACCGGCCACACCGAGACCAGCAGGTCGGGGGAGCTCAACTGGCTTCTGGACGACCTGGTGGACCGGGTCGCGAGCATCCGCAAGGCCGTCGTGCTCTCCAGCGACGGCCTGGCGACCGGCGTGTCCAAGGACCTGACCCGCGAGGACAGCGAGCACCTCGCCGCCGTGGCCTCCGGCTTCCACAGTCTCGCCAAGGGAGTGGGCCGCCACTTCGAGGCGGGCAGCGTCCGGCAGACGGTCGTCGAGCTGGACGAGGCCTTCCTCTTCGTCACGGCCGCCGGCGACGGCAGCTGCCTGGCCGTCCTCTCGGACGCCGACTCGGACGTCGGCCAGGTGGCGTACGAGATGACGCTCCTGGTCAAGCGGGTCGGCGTGCATCTGGGGGCCGCTCCGCGCACCGATCTGCCCGCAGGCGGGTAGTGAGATGTCATGAGCGCTGACGGTCAGGGAAGAAGCCACTGGTTCGACGACGAGGCCGGACCGGTGGTCCGTCCGTACGCCATGACGGGTGGCCGGACCACCAGTGCGGGTCAGCACCGTCTCGACCTGATCGCGGTGGTCCTCACCGAGCCCCAGGCGGACGACCCGGACGCCGACTCCTCGCTGTCCCCGGAGCACGTGGACATCGTCGGTCTGTGCCGTGACACCCCTCAGTCGGTCGCCGAACTCGCCGCAGAACTCGATCTGCCCGTCGGAGTGGTGCGGGTCCTCGTCGGGGATCTCGTCGCCCGTGAATTCGTCCATGTCACGCGGCCCGTACCCCCCGCCGAACTGCCGGACGAGAGTATTCTGCGCGACGTGATCAACGGCCTCCGGGCACTGTGAGCGGTGCGGAAGCGGGGTACGGACGTGGCAGGTTGGCAGTTCTGGGTCGATCGGGGCGGCACCTTCACCGACATCGTCGCGCGACGCCCCGACGGCCGCCTGCTCACCCACAAGCTGCTGTCGGACAACCCGGCGCGGTACTCCGACGCGGCCGTCGCGGGCGTCCGCGAACTGCTCGACGGCTCCCCGGAATCCATCGAGGCCGTCCGCATGGGGACGACGGTCGCCACCAACGCGCTCCTGGAACGCAAGGGCGAGCGCACCCTGCTGGTCGTCACCCGCGGCTTCCGTGACGCCCTGCGCATCGCCTACCAGAACCGCCCCCAGATCTTCGCCCGCCGCATCGAACTCCCCTCCCTGCTGCACGAGCGGGTCGTGGAGGTCGACGAACGCATCGCCGCCGACGGCACCGTCCTGCGCGCCCCCGACCTCGACGCCCTCGCCGGCCCGCTGAGGGACGCGTACGAGGACGGCATCCGCGCCGTCGCCGTCGTCTGCATGCACAGCCATCTGCACCCCGCCCACGAGCAGGCCGTGGGCGAGCTGGCCGCCCGCCTCGGCTTCCCGCAGATCTCGCTGTCCAGCGAGGTCAGCCCGCTGATGAAGCTCGTGCCGCGCGGGGACACCGCGGTCGTCGACGCCTACCTCTCGCCCGTGCTGCGCCGCTACGTCCAGCACGTCGCCGACGAACTGCGGGGCGTCCGGCTGATGTTCATGCAGTCCAACGGCGGGCTCGCCGAAGCCGGCCAGTTCCGCGGCAAGGACGCCATCCTCTCCGGGCCGGCCGGAGGCATCGTCGGCATGGCCCGGATGTCGCAGCTGGCCGGATTCGACCGCGTCATCGGCTTCGACATGGGCGGCACCTCCACCGACGTCTCGCACTTCGCGGGTGAGTACGAACGCGTCTTCACCACGCAGATCGCCGGCGTCCGGTTGCGCGCGCCCATGCTGGACATCCACACCGTCGCGGCCGGCGGCGGCTCGGTCCTGCACTTCGACGGCACCCGCTACCGCGTAGGCCCGGACTCGGCGGGCGCGGACCCGGGGCCCGCCTGCTACCGCGGTGGCGGCCCGCTCGCCGTCACCGACGCCAACGTCATGCTCGGCCGCATCCAACCCGCCCACTTCCCCAAGGTGTTCGGCCCCGAGGGCGACCAGCCGCTCGACGCGGCGCTCGTCCGCGACCGGTTCACCGCCCTCGCCGGCGAGATCCGCACGCGCACCGGGGACGACCGCACGCCCGAGCAGGTGGCCGAGGGATACCTGCAGATCGCCGTCGCCAACATCGCCAACGCCGTCAAGCGGATCTCCGTCCAGAAGGGCCACGACGTCACCCGCTACGCCCTCACCACGTTCGGTGGCGCGGGCGGCCAGCACGCGTGCATGGTGGCCGACTCGCTCGGCATCCGCACCGTGCTCGTGCCGCCGATGGCCGGTGTCCTGTCCGCGCTCGGCATCGGCCTCGCCGACACCACCGCCATGCGCGAGCAGTCCGTCGAGGCACCGCTGGAGCAGGCGTCCATGCCCGCGGTCCTGAAGACCGCCGACGACCTGGAGCAGGCGGCCCGCTCGGAACTCCTCGCCGAGGACGTGGCCGAGGACCACATCCAGGTCACCCGCCGCGCGCAGCTGCGCTACGACGGCACCGACACCACCCTCACCGTCGAACTGACCGAGCCCGGCACGATGAGCCGCGCCTTCGAAGAACGTCATCGCGCCACGTACTCCTTCACGCTAGACCGCCCGATCGTCGTCGAAGCCCTCTCCGTCGAAGCCACCGGCATCACGGAACCCCCCGATCTCTCCGCCCTCGCCCCCTACGAAGCCGCCCGCGAGGGCGGCTCGGCCACGCCGGAGACGGTCCGCCTCCACACCGGCGGCTCCTGGCGCGACGTGCCCCTGCACCGCCGTGAGGACCTTCCCCCCGGCGACACCGTCACCGGCCCCGCGATCATCACCGAGGCCAGTGCGACGACCGTCGTCGACGACGGCTGGCAGGCCGTGGCCCGCGACGACGGGCATCTGCTCATGGAACGCGCGGCGATTACGGAGAGTTCCGATCTCGGCACAGAAGCGGACCCGGTTCTGCTGGAGGTCTTCAACAACCTCTTCATGTCGATCGCCGAACAGATGGGCGCGCGGCTGGAGTCGACGGCCCAGTCCGTCAACATCAAGGAGCGCCTCGACTTCTCGTGCGCCCTCTTCGACCCGGACGGGAACCTGGTGGCCAACGCGCCGCACATCCCCGTCCACCTGGGCTCGATGGGCACGAGCGTCAAGGAGGTCATCCGGCGCCGCGGCACCTCGATGCGGCCCGGCGACACCTACGCCGTCAACGACCCCTACCACGGCGGCACCCACCTGCCCGACGTCACCGTGATCACCCCGGTGTTCGACACGGAGGGTGACCGGATCCTCTTCTACGTCGCCTCCCGCGGCCACCACGCCGAGATCGGCGGCATCGCCCCCGGCTCCATGCCGGCCAACAGCCGCACCATCGAGGAAGAGGGCATCCTCTTCGACAACTGGCTGCTGGCCGAGCACGGCCGCTTCCGCGAGCAGGAGACCCTGCGCCTGCTCACCGAGGCGCGCCACCCCTCCCGCAACCCGAAGACCAACCTGGCCGACCTGCGCGCCCAGATCGCCGCCAACCGCAAGGGCGTCGACGAAGTCGCCCGCATGATCGACGACTTCGGTCTCGACGTGGTCCAGGCGTACATGAAGCACGTCCAGGACAACGCCGAGGAAGCCGTGCGCCGGGTCGTCGACGCCCTCGACGACGGCGAGTACTCCTACGAGACCGACGCGGGCGCCCACATCCGGGTACGCGTGCGCGTGGACCGCGAGAAGCGGTCCGCGACCGTCGACTTCACCGGCACCTCCGCCCAGCTGGCGAGCAACTTCAACGCCCCCTTCGCGGTGGTCAACGCGGCCGTCCTGTACGTCTTCCGCACCCTCGTCGCCGACGACATCCCGCTCAACGACGGCTGTCTGCGCCCTCTGGACATCGTCGTACCGGCCGGTTCCATGCTGGCGCCCGAGCCGCCGGCCGCCGTGGTCGCGGGCAACGTCGAGACCTCCCAGGCCATCACCGGGGCCCTCTACGCCGCGCTCGGCGTCCAGGCCGAGGGCTCCGGGACGATGAACAACGTCACCTTCGGCAACGAGCGGCACCAGTACTACGAGACGGTCGCCTCAGGCTCCGGCGCGGGCGACGGCTTCCCCGGTGCGCCCGTCGTCCAGACCCACATGACCAACTCGCGGCTGACCGACCCCGAGGTGCTGGAGTGGCGGCTGCCCGTGCACCTCGACGAGTTCGCCGTGCGCCCGGGCAGCGGCGGCGCCGGACGGTGGGCCGGCGGGGACGGTGCGGTGCGCCGCATCCGCTTCCACGAGCCCATGACGGTCTCCACGCTGTCCCAGCACCGCAGGGTCCCGCCGTACGGCATGGCGGGCGGCGAGCCCGGCGCGCTGGGCGCCAACCGGGTGGAGCGCGCGGACGGCACGGTCACCGCGCTCGGCGGCAGCGACTTCGCCGACGTCGGCCCCGGCGACGTACTCGTCATCGAAACCCCCGGCGGCGGAGGCTACGGCCCGCCGTCGTCCCATCCCCATCAAGCAGGAGAAGAGATCGATGATCTTCGGGCGTTCTGAGCGCGGGAAGCCTCCGGTCGAGCCCGTCACGCTCAAGATCCTGGTGGCCGGCGGCTTCGGCGTGGGCAAGACCACGCTGGTCGGCGCGGTCAGCGAGATCAGGCCGCTGCGCACCGAGGAACTGCTCACCGAGGCGGGGCGCCCCATCGACGACACGAGCGGCGTCGAGGGCAAGCACACGACCACGGTGGCCATGGACTTCGGCCGCATCACGCTCCGCGAGGACCTCGTGCTGTACCTGTTCGGCACGCCGGGGCAGGAGCGGTTCTGGTTCATGTGGGACGAGCTCTCCGAGGGCGCGCTCGGTGCCGTCGTGCTCGCCGACACCCGCCGCCTGGAGGACTGCTTCGCCGCGGTCGACTACTTCGAGCGGCGCTCCATACCGTTCGTCGTCGGCGTCAACTGCTTCGAGGGCGCGTCCCGCTACCCCGAGGACGCCGTCCGCCAGGCCCTCGACCTGGACGACGACGTACCGCTGCTGCTGTGCGACGCCCGGGACCGGGAGTCCGTCAAGCAGGTCCTGATCGGCGTCGTCCAGCACGCGATGGCGCAGGCGGCGGAGCGCCGCCAGACCGTCACCACCTGAGGCGCGCGCACGGCCCGTACCCCCGCCGACCGGGGTACGGGCCGCGGCCCATGGCGCCCACGCGCGCGTGCGTGGGCCTAGTTGTCGCCCTCCTCCACCCAGCCGAAGCTCTTCTCCACGGCCTTGCGCCAGTTGTGGTACTCCCGGTCGCGCACGGAGGCCTCCATGGCGGGCGTCCACTCGACGTCCTTCTGCCAGTGGGACTTCAGCTCGTCGAGGTCGTTCCACACACCGGTGGCGAGCCCCGCGGCGTACGCGGCGCCGAGGCAAGTGGTCTCGGAGACCTTCGGGCGGACCACGGGGACGTCGAGGACGTCCGACTGGTGCTGCATGAGCAGGTTGTTCTTGGTCATGCCGCCGTCCACCTTGAGGGTGGTGATGTGCACACCGGAGTCCTGGAACATGGCGTCCACGACCTCGCGCGTCTGCCAGCTCGTCGCCTCGAGCACCGCTCGGGCGAGGTGCGCCTTGGTGACGTAGCGGGTCAGGCCGGTGACGACACCACGCGCGTCGGAGCGCCAGTACGGCGCGAACAGGCCGGAGAAGGCCGGCACGATGTACGCCCCGCCGTTGTCCTCGACGCTCGCCGCCAGGGGTTCGATCTCGTCGGCGGTGCGAATGATGCCCAGCTGGTCGCGGAACCACTGAACGAGGGCGCCCGTTATGGCTATCGAGCCCTCCAGACAGTAGACCGGCGCCTCACTGCCGATCTTGTAGCCCATCGTCGTCAGCAGCCCGTTCTTCGACGGCACGGGCCGGTTGCCCGTGTTGAGCAGCAGGAAGGAGCCCGTCCCGTACGTGTTCTTGGCGGTGCCCACGTCGTAGCAGGCCTGTCCGAACACGGCCGCCTGCTGGTCGCCGAGGGCCGACGCGACCGGGACCCCGGCCAGTTGGCCGACGGCGTTGCCGTACACCTCGGCCGACGACCTGATCTCGGGAAGGATCGCCTCGGGGACGTTCATCGCGGAGAGGATGGACTGGTCCCACTGGAGGCTTTCCAGGTTCATCAGCATGGTGCGGCCGGCGTTGGTGACGTCGGTGACGTGCTGCCCGCCGTCGGTGCCACCCGTGAGGTTCCAGATGAGCCAGGAGTCCATCGTGCCGAAGGCGATCTCGCCGTTCTCGGCGCGCGACCTGAGGCCGGGCACGTTGTCGAGCAGCCAGGCCGCCTTGGGGCCGGAGAAGTAGGTGGCCAGCGGCAGGCCGGTCTGTTCGCGGAAACGGTCCTGCCCGTCCGATCCGCCGAGCTGCTTCGTCAGCCCCGCGGTGCGGGTGTCCTGCCAGACGATGGCGTTGTGCACGGGTTTGCCCGTGGCGCGGTCCCACAGGAGGGTCGTCTCGCGCTGGTTGGTGATGCCGAGCGCGCTGAGCTGGTCGGCGCGCAGTCCGGCTTTGGCGAGCGCTCCGGCGACCACGGCCTGCACCTTGGACCAGATCTCGGTGGCGTCGTGCTCCACCCAGCCCGGCTTGGGGAAGATCTGGCGGTGCTCACGCTGGTCGACGGCGACGATCGCGCCGTCCTGGTTGAAGACGATGCAGCGGCTGGAAGTGGTGCCCTGGTCGATAGCGGCGACGAACTTGTCCGTCATGACGTCCCCTTCGTCGTTCCTTGAGAAGGCTGCTGCGGATCAGCGGGCTGGTGTGCGGAGCGACGGACCGATGACGACGCAGCCGCGCCCGTCGCCGTGCGTGTCTCCGTTGCTCATGGCGGCTCCTAGGCCCTGTCCCGGGGCGAAAGACCCCGGTCCTGCGTGCAGGGTGCGTTTCCCACGGCGGCGCCTGCCCAGGGCTGGTGGGCCCCGCGCCCCCGCCCGGCGTCCGTGACGAGCTTGCCGTCGCAGTCGCATCGACCGTGGGGAACGGCCCGGTTCCTCAGGCGGCCCCCGTGCGGAGCGTGCCTGGATAGACCGTGTATGTACGGCGATGTCGACTGACACCGGAAGTTTTCACCGACGCCCACAGAGCGTCAAGGTCGCCGACGGCAACGGTGACAGCCGGAGGTGTGTCCGTGCGCGGTGGGCAGGGTCGGTCGGTTGTGACGATCAGCCTAGGCCCGGTTCGGCCACCGCGCACCCGGCCTGGGCGGGCGCCGCCTCCCCGCCGAGCCGGATCTCGTGGCCCGCCAGGTCCGCCCGGCCCAGCACCCAGCTCGCCCCGTGCAGCGACTTCGCGGCCTTTTTGAGGGGCGCCAGGCAGGCGGCGGCCTGCCGGTGGTCCGTCACGCTGCCGGGCGGGCACACCACGGTGGCCAGGGACAGCGTGACCGGACGCCCGCCGGCCGACCAGGGCGCGTCCAGCATCGAGACGGCGAGCGGATCCAGCCGTTCGGGGTCGGCGAGCACCAGGAAGTCGTCGCCGCCGATGTGGCCGACCCGGGTGCTGCCGGACGCCGCGTGCTGCAGTGCCCGCCCCACCGAGCGGATCAGCTCGTCGCCCGCCGCGAACCCGGCTCCGTCGTTGACCTGCTTGAAGTGGTCCACGTCCAGCCAGCTCAGAGCGAACGTCCGGCCGTCCGCGATCCGGCGGTCCACCTCGCCGGTGATCGCGTCCGAGCCCGGGAGCCGGGTGAGCGGATTGAGCCCGGCCGCTTCCTCGACCCGGCTCTCGGCGAGCGCCCGCACCAGGTCCGCGAGCCGTACGACCCCCACGCAGCGGCCGTGCGGGTCCACCACCGCCACATCGTCCGACGTGCGGCTTCGGCCGCCGACGGCGACCACGTCCAGGACCTCCCAGGCGGTGGCGTCGACGCCCACGGTCCGCGGTGGGTCCCCGAGTTTCGCGGCGGGCCGGTCGGCGTACAGCGCATGGCCGTAGCGTCCCGAGAGCGACAGCAGGAACCGCGAGCGGTGCACCGAGCGGACCGGCCGCCCGTGCTGGTCCACGAGCAGTACCCCGGACACGTCGGGCGAGCCGGTCAGCAGCGCCCGCACCTGACCGGCCGACGCGGTCGCGGGCAGCAGCGCGGCGGGCCGCACGAACTCCCGCACCGAGGGCCCCGACCTCGGCACGGTCATGGCGCCGGGAGAGCGGGGCGGAACGTATACGTCCGCCACGGGCAGCCGGGCCGGGGGTGCGAACAGCTCGCCCTGCCCCAGCTGCGCGCCGGCCGAGATCGCGGCGGCGCACTGCAGTTCCGTCTCCACGCCCTCGACGGCCAGAAGCGCCCCCAGCTGCTCGGACAGGGTCCGCATGGCCTGCACCGCGGCCGGCCGCGCCAGCAGCGACGCGTCCAGTTTCACCAGGTCCGGCGCCATGTCGACGAGCAGCCTCAGGGGTACGTCGCCGTCCCCGATGCCGTCCGCGCTGATCCGGAAGCCCTGGGTGCGCAGAGCGCCCACCGCCTCGAGCAGGGCCTGCTGTGGGACGTGGGTGTACGGCGGCCCGATGTCGATCGTCACCTCCCACGGCAACCGTCCGGCCTCCCGTACGGCGTCGTGGAGCGGGGTGAGGCCGCCGAGGTCGGCGAGGGTGCCCGCGAACACGTTGACGTGCAGCGGCAGCAGGGTTTCTTTGTGCGCCGCCGCTCGGAGCGCCAACATCGCGAGTCTGCCGTCGAGTTCGGGATTGCGACGGGCTTCGGCCAGGATGTCGCCGGTCTCCGGGCGGGCGAGTATCTCCAGCCCCGCAACCGCTCCGGTGGCCAGGTTGACCACCGGTTGGAAGGCGAAGCGGAGAGTGTCCGTCCAGGAGTGCACGGGAGCATGATGACTCCGCCGGAGGGCGCCCAGGCCCAGTTCATGAGACGTTCACGCAGGATTCCCGGGTGATCACGCAGCGTACGGGAAAGGGCTTGCCCCGCCGCACGGCCACGCGGCACCCACCCCGTGCCCGGACCGGTCCTCAGCGGACGGCGATCACCGAGGACCCGTGCCCGAACAGCCCCTGGTTCGCGGTGATCCCGACGCACGCCCCGGAGACCTGCCGGTCACCCGCCTCCTGTCTCAACTGCCAGGTCAGCTCGCACACCTGGGCAATGGCCTGAGCCGGAACCGCCTCTCCGAACGAGGCCAGCCCGCCGCTCGCGTTCACCGGTATGCGCCCGCCGAGGGCCGTCGCGCCCTCCCGCAGCAGCTTGGCGCCCTCTCCCTCTCCGCACAGTCCGAGATCCTCGTACCACTGCAACTCGAGGGCGGTGGACAGGTCGTATACCTCGGCGAGGGACAGATCCTCCGGACCGATGCCCGCCTCCTCGTAGGCCGCCCGTGCGATCGAGGCGCGGAAGGTGTCGGGGGCCGGCTCCACCGCCACCGCGGAGTCCGTCGCCATGTCCGGCAGATCCAGCACCGTACGGGGATAGCGCGGTGTCACCGTGGACACCGCGCGGATGCGCACCGGCCGGCTCGCACCGTGCCGGCGTGCGAACTCCATGCTGGACAGCACCAGGGCGGCGCCGCCGTCCGACGTCGCGCAGATGTCGAGCAGTCGCAGCGGATCGGCCACCACGGCGGAGGCGGCGACCTCCTCGGCGGTGACCCGTTTGCGGTAGCGCGCGTTCGGATTGAGCGCGCCCACGGCCGAGTTCTTCACCTTGACCTGTGCGAAGTCCTCCACGGTGTCGCCGTGGACGGCCATGCGGCGGCGCGCGTACAGCCCGAAGTACGTGGGGTTGGTCGCTCCCAGGACGCGGAAGCGCAGCCAGTCGGGATCGTCCGGCCGGTCCCCTCCTGCCGGCCGGAAGAACCCCTTGGGAGCCGCGTCGGCACCCACCACGAGGACGACGTCCGCGAGGCCGGAGAGTATCTGCGCGCGGGCGGCGTCGATGGCCTGCGCGCCCGAGGCGCATGCCGCGTACACGCTGGCTACTCTGGCCCCTTGCCAGCCCAGCGCCTTGGCGAAGGTCGCGCCGGCCACATAGCCGGGATATCCGCCGCGCACCGTGTCGGCCCCGACGACCGAGCCCACGTCCCGCCACGCCACCTCCGCGTCGGCGAGCGCCGCGCGCGCCGCCGCGGCCCCGTACTCGACGAAGCTGCGCCCCCACTTGCCCCACGGGTGCATGCCCGCGCCGAGCACCGCCACCTCTCCCGTCATGCCTCCACCCCCGTCGGCCGCCAGTGCCACGTCGTCCAGGTCGTCTCCGCGTCCTGGTTGAGCACGCCGGGGACCACCTGCACCTCCATGCCGACCGCCAGATCGGCCACGGTGATCCCGGGGACCGCCTGCCCCAGCACCACGATCCGCTCGGCGTCCAGCTCTGCAGCGATCAACGTGTACGGCTCCCACGGAAGTTCCGGATCGGTCACATAGGGTGACGGAGGCCGGTATCTGCTGTCCGTGTACGACCAGACGCGCCCGCGCGGCGAGAGGGGCACCTCCTCCAGATCCCCGCCGGAGCACAGGGGATTGCGGCAGTGCGCGTCCTCGCGGGGGAAGAAGACCGAGGCACACGCCGTACAGCGCGTGCCGAGAAGCCTGAAGTCGTCCCCTTCGCCGGCGAACCACCCTTCGACCACAGGCGTGCGTGTACGCGACAAAGCCGCTCCTCGCAACGGAATCTGACGGGACGTCAGGAGTGTGTCACGGGCTTCCGGAAATGGGCAGGGCCGCGATCGAACCGAACGGCCCCTTGCTGCGTCGTCGTTACGGAAGGGGCGGCCGGGGCCCACGGGGGTGGATCCGGCCGTCCCGATTTGATAGATGCAGGAGACATGACACGTCTCTCCCGTGCACTACGCGCTCTGATCACCGTGCTCGCCGCACTGCTGACGGTCGCGGCGGCCTCCGCGACCGCCCAGGCGAAGACGGAGCCCAAGGCGCCGAAGGACTTCGTGGCCCTGAGAACCGTGGACCCGACGATCATCCAGGAGATGCGCTACTTCACCCCGCACAACTTCGTCGGCGAGCGCATCGACGGCTATCGGCAGCCGATCTGCATCCTCACCCGGCCGGCCGCCGAAGCACTGCACAAGGCCCAGACAAGGCTGCTGCGCCAGGGATACAGCCTCAAGGTCTACGACTGCTACCGCCCGCAGCGCGCCGTGAACCACTTCGTCCGCTGGGCCGAGGACCTCAACGACCAGGCGATGAAGGGCGAGTTCTACCCGAACGTCGACAAGACCCGGCTGTTCGAGGACGGCTACATCGCGGAGAAATCCGGCCACAGTCGCGGCTCGACCATGGATCTCACCATCGTGAAGCTGCCCGCCCTGCCGACCCGGCCGTACCACCCCGGGCAGCCCCTCGTCCCGTGCTTCGCGCCCAAGGGCGAGCGCTTTCCCGACAACTCCGTCGACATGGGCACCGGATTCGACTGCTTCGACACGCTCGCCCACACCCTCGACCCCCGTATCCAGGGCGAACAGCGTGCCAACAGGCTGCTCCTCAAGAGGACTCTCGAGCGCCTCGGCTTCGTGAACCTCGCCGAGGAGTGGTGGCACTACACGTACCAGCCTGAGCCCTACCCGGACACCTACTTCGACTTCCCCGTCTCCTCGAAGTCGCTCAACAGTCGCTTCTGAGCCTCCTCCTGGAGACGCCCTCTCCGTGATCGGATACATTCCGCATCGTGTCCGAAACTCATGCCTCCACCCTCAATTCCGCGCCCGACTCCCACTGTTCGAGCTGCGGAGCGCCTTACGGAGAGGGCGTCACCGGCTGGCCCCGCACCTGCCCGGCCTGCCACGCCGTGGCCTACCGCAACCCGCTGCCGGTGGCGGTCGCGCTCCAGCCCGTGTACGACACCAAGGGCACCGCCCTGGTGGTCATCACGCGAACCGTGGGCCCCGCGCGCGGGGGTGTCGCGCTGCCCGGCGGTTACATCGACGACCGGGAGGAGTGGCGGCAGGCCGTCGTCCGTGAGCTCAAGGAGGAGACCGGCATCGACGCGGCCGGCCGCGACGTGCGGCTCGTGGACGCCATGAGCTCTCCCGACGGGCACCTGCTGCTGTTCGGCCTTCTGCCCGAGCGCCCGGCGGAGGGCCTTCCGAAGTCGTCCGCCACCGACGAGACGGAGGGCTGGCACCTCCTGCGCAGGCCCGACGAACTCGCCTTCCCGCTGCACACGCTGGCGGTGCGGGCCTGGTTCGAGGGCCGGTACGTCTGAGTCAGCCCTGGCCGAGCCCCCGGACGCGGACCGGGTGGGGCGGCTCGCTGTTGCCGCTCTCACCCTCCCGCTCGACCACAAGCCGCTGCCCGGACCAACGGGTGACATAGCGCTCGAGTTCCGGCTCGTCCCATCCGTCACCCGCGTCCTGCACCACCATGCCGCCGCCGGTGCGCCCCGGGGCGGGCGCCCACACCTCGAGTTCCAGCCCGCCGTCGTCCCCACGCACCGGGACGACGGCACCCGCGCGCGCGAGCACCGGTATCCGCGCCAAGGGGGCGTCGAGGAACACCTGCCCGGGACCCTCGTACGCCTTCTCCGTCACGGTGTCGTACCAGCGCCCCCGGGGCAGCCGTACCGCACGCCGCTCGGCGCCCCGGTCGAGCACGGGCGCCACCAGCAGGCAGTCGCCCAGCAGGAAGGCGTCCTCGCAGTCGCGCAGCGCACGGTCCTCGGGCGCCGACCACCACAGGGGCCGCACATAGGGCGCTCCCGTGCGCCGGGCCAGATGCGCGAGCGTCACGAAGTACGGCAGCAGCCGCCGGCGTTCGGCGAGAGCCACGCGCGCGTGCTCCAGCACCTCGGTGCCGAACTCCCAGGGTTCCCGGCGCCCCGCCCGTAGACTCGCGTGCGTGCGGAACAGCGGTAGATAGGAGCCCAGTTGGAACCAGCGCAGATACAGCTCCGGCGACGGGTTCCCGTCGAATCCGCCCACGTCCGGTCCCGAGTACGGCACCCCGCACAGGCCGAGCCCCAGGACCAGCGACAGGGACGCCCGCATCCCCGGCCACCCGGTGGCCACGTCACCGGACCATGTGCCCCCGTAGCGCTGCATTCCCACCCAGCCGGAGCGCGAGAAGATGAACGGCCGCTCCTCCGGGGCCAGTTCGCGCAGGCCGTCGTAGGCGGCCCTGGCCATGCACAGCGCATAGACGTTGTGCGCCTCGCGGTGGTCGCCGCCCCGCCCCTCCAGAACGTGCCGGGCCGAGCGCGGCAAGGTCGTCTCCCCGAAGGCGGCGAACGACGTGGGCTCGTTCATGTCGTGCCAGAACCCCGAGAACCCCTGGGCCAGCCGCTCCTCGTACAGCCGCCCCCACCACTCCCGCACGCGCGCGTGCGTGAAGTCCGGGAACACCGCCTCCCCGGGCCACACGACCCCTCGTACGAGCCGGCCCGCGGCGTCCCGCACGAAGGCGTCCTCGGCCGTCCCACTGTCGTACACCGCGTTGCCCTCGGCCGCCTTGACCGCGGGGTCCACGATCGACACCAGCCGGATCCCGTCCCGCCGCAACTCCTCCGCCAGCAGCGGCAGCTTCGGGAAACGCTCGTGGTCGACGGTGAACACCTGGTGCTCGTCGTAGTGGTCGATGTCCAGATGGACCGCATCCAGCGGCAGCTCCCGCTCCTGGTAGCCGGCGACGATCCGCCGCACCTCCTGCTCGCTGCCGAAGCCCCAGCGCGCGTGGTGATGACCCAGGGCCCACGCGGGCGGGAGCGTGGGCGCGCCGGTCAGCGAGGCCCAGACGAGCAGCACGCGCGCGGGGGTGCCGACCACCACCCAGCAGCGCAGCGGACCACCCTCCATCCGCAACTCGGACGTCCCCGCCCGGTCGTGCCCGGAACCGGCGCCCTCCTCGCCCTCCCGCAGCGTGACCGTGCCGCCCCACGAGGTGTCGCGGAACACCAGGTGCGTCGCCGCGTCGGCGACCACCAGCTGCACGGGCATCGTGATGTAGAGCGGATCGTCGCCGGGACCGAAGGCGTGCCCCGGGTCGGTGTTCCACAGGCGGTACGTCCCGTTGCGCATCCGCGGTCCCGAAGCCCGCCCGCCGAGCCCGAAGAAGCGCGCGTCCGCGGCCACTTCGGACCGCTGCATCCAGCGTGCGGTGCCGCCCGCGACCGGCTCCCACCACCGGGGCGGCAGATCACGGCGCAGCGTCACACCTCCGGGCGTACGCACCTCGACCGCGCCGTGCCGTGAGACGGCGACCGTGACCCGCTCGGCCACGACGCGCCAGCCGCCCTCCTTGTCCGGCTCCAGGACCGCCCGGGTGTCCGGTTCCGGGCAGCGGCCCGCGAGCGCGTACGACGGCTCCGGAGACGCCCCGTCCCAGCCCCAGAAGACCGCGCCGTTGACCGCGACCATGATGCGCAGCTCGGACCGGGTGAACCGGATGATGCCGCCACCCGGTGCCGTCTCCACCTCCTGCACGGACCCGGGCACCCGCGCGCGCTCGGCGCCGCGCGACGGCAGCGCGGCGGCGTCGACACGCCGCGTACGCCAAGCGGCACGCACGGTACGCAACCCCTGGGTCGCCCCCGCAGAACCGACCGTCTTTATCGAACGCACCAGGTCACGACCGTTCATGCTGCTCACCCTGCCATTGACCGGCCCACGCGCGTGTGTCGTTCAACTGCCGTTCACCCGTGCCAAGACCACATCTTCACGGCACGGACTATGTGGAGCGTGCCCTGGTGCAGAAGTCGATCACATGGCATCGTCCCTGTCAGCCGCGTCACGCGCACACCCCAGCCCGTGCGCGACCGACGCACACGACGCGCACAGTCCGGGAGCCGCCCCATGTCGACCGAGAACCCCCAGCCGCTCTGGCAGCCAGATCCCGAACGCATCGCCCAGGCGCAGATCACGAAGTTCCAGGCCTGGGCGGCCGAGCAGCACGGAGCCCCGGCCGAGGGCGGTTACGCGGCGCTGCACCGCTGGTCCGTCGATGAGCTGGAAACGTTCTGGAAAGCCGTCACCGAGTGGTTCGACGTACGGTTCTCCACACCCTACGCGCGCGTGCTCGGCGACCGCTCCATGCCCGGTGCCGAATGGTTCCCCGGCGCGAAGCTCAACTACGCGGAGCACGCCCTGCGCGCGGCGGCGACCCGTGCGGACGAACCGGCCCTCCTGTGCGTGGACGAGACACACGAGCCGCGCCCCGTGACCTGGTCCGAGCTGCGCGGCCAGGTCGGCTCCCTGGCCGCCGAGCTCCGCTCCCGCGGCGTACGTCCCGGAGACCGCGTCAGCGGCTACCTCCCGAACATCCCGCAGGCCGTCGTCGCCTTCCTCGCCACGGCCGCCGTCGGCGCCGTCTGGACGTCCTGCGCACCCGACTTCGGCGCCCGCAGCGTCCTCGACCGCTTCCAGCAGGTCGAACCGGTCGTCCTGTTCACCGTCGACGGCTACCGCTACGGCGGCAAGGAGCACGACCGCCGCGACGTCGTCGCCGAGCTGCGCAGCGAACTGCCGAGCGTGCGCGTCGTCGTCCACATCCCCCTCCTCGGCACCGAGGCTCCCGAGGGCGCTTTGGAATGGTCGGCGCTGACGGCTGAGGACGTGGAACCCGTCTTCGAGCAGGTGCCCTTCGACCACCCCCTGTGGGTGCTCTACTCCTCGGGCACGACCGGCCTGCCCAAGGCCATCGTGCAGTCCCAGGGCGGCATCCTGATCGAGCACCTCAAGCAGCTGGGCCTGCACTGCGACCTGGGCCCGGAGGACCGCTTCTTCTGGTACACCTCGACCGGCTGGATGATGTGGAACTTCCTCGTCTCCGGCCTCCTCACCGGCACGACGATCGTCCTCTACGACGGCAGCCCCGGCTTCCCGGACACGGGTGCCCAGTGGCGCATCGCCGAACGGACCGGCGCCACCCTGTACGGCACCTCGGCGGCGTACGTCATGGCCTGCCGCAAGGCCGGCGTGCACCCCTCGCGAGACTTCGACCTCTCCAAGGTGGACTGCGTCGCCACCACCGGGTCCCCCCTGCCACCGGACGGGTTCCGCTGGCTGCACGACGAGGTGCGGGACGACCTGTGGATCGCCTCCGTCAGCGGCGGCACGGACGTGTGCTCGTGTTTCGCGGGAGCCGTAGCGACGCTCCCGGTGTACGTCGGCGAACTCCAGGCAGCCGGCCTAGGCACCGACCTTCAGTCCTGGGACCCGAGCGGCAGGCCGCTGATCGACGAGGTCGGCGAGCTCGTGGTCACCAACCCCATGCCGTCGATGCCGATCCACTTCTGGAACGACCCCGACGGCAGCCGCTACCACGACAGCTACTTCGACACCTATCCCGGCGTTTGGCGTCACGGCGACTGGATCACCCTCACCTCCCGCGGCTCCGTCGTGATCCACGGCCGCTCCGACTCGACGCTCAACCGCCAGGGCGTACGCATGGGTTCCGCGGACATCTACGAAGCCGTCGAGCGCATTCCCGAGATCAAGGAATCCCTCGTCATCGGCATCGAGCAGCCGGACGGCGGCTACTGGATGCCGCTCTTCGTGCACCTGACCCCCGGCGCGATCCTGGACGACGCCCTGCTCGGCCGCATCAAGCGGACCATCCGCGAACAGCTCTCGCCGCGACACGTCCCCGACGAGGTCATCGAGGTGCCGGGCGTCCCGCACACCCTCACCGGCAAGCGCATCGAGGTCCCGGTCAAGCGTCTCCTCCAGGGCACACCACTGGAGAAGGCCGTCAATCCGGGCTCCATCGACAACCTCGACCTCCTGCACTTCTACGAGGACCTCGCCCGCAAGCGCGCCTGAGCGCGCCTCGGGTGCGGAACCACGGCAGCCGGCCTCGAACCCCCTCACGTGTCTGGTGAGTCCGAGGCCGGCCGCATCCCCTCCCGTGCTGTCGGACGTCGTTGTCAGTGCCGCCGGTTACTGTGAGTGAGCATTGATCGACTGTGCACAGGGGGAAAGATGACGCACACCGACGACCTGACCATGCGACGGGTTCTGCGCCGTGAGATCGCGGGCACCATCGGCCTGCTGACGGACGAGCACGACTTCCGTGCCATGCGTCGCTACCGCAGTTTCAGCTTCGACGACCACACGATCTATCTCCAGCAGGTGGAGGCCCTCCTCAAGACACGCGCCTCCCAGGGCAGCCACACCACGGTCGCCCTCTTCGACCCGCAGGAGTACGCCGACTTCTGCACGGACAAGGGCCTCGACCCCGACGTCCAGTCGAGCCGAGCGCGCTTCACCGCCGAGCTGTCGACCAAGGGAGCCGTCCTTCCCTACGAAGGCCAGCCCCTGACCGACCTCGTCCCGGCCCTCGTCGACGAAGCCGTCCGGCAGGCCACCTGGGAGTACGCGTCCACACTCCTCGCCCGCCTGGGCGCCTGCGCCTCCTGCGGCGAGGACATCGGCCGCGCCGCCTTCACCCGGGCCTCCCATGTCCTCGTCCGCATCCTCGACACGGCGGGCCCGGGCAACCGCCACCTCGTGTGCAGCGTCTCGGCGAAACCGGAAACACTCGTCTCCGTCCTGCATGCCGACAAGGACGACGACGGCGCCCTCCACCTCGACGAGGCCGAAGCCCTGGAATTCACCACGGTCCTGGCCCTCGGCATGGCCACCCGCAGCCCAGGCGGACTCGTGATGCGCAGCAGCGCACCCGGAACCACCGACCGCGTCTACGGCTGGCGCCTGCGCGGCGACGGCCTCGAACCCCTCACGGCGGGCGAGGTGTTCGACGCCTACTGCACCGACATCGACTCCGGCGACATCATCTCGCCGGAGTCGGACGTCGACTACCGCGTGCCGCCCGACCTCGGGCCGCTAGGAGAGGCACCGGGACACCACCACTGAACGGAAAGGGGCGCCCCACCCGCGGGTGGAGCGCCCCTCAAGAAACCGTCGACTCAAGCAGCAGCCGACGCTCGGCCCGGCTACTCGCCGGACAGCACCGCCTGCGCGGCGTTGCGCGCTTCCTCGGCGCTGTCGGCGGCGCGGGCCGCCGAAGCGGCGCGCTCGCACTGGGCCAGCGTGTACTTGCCGAGCGTCGCCCGCACGTAGGGAATCGACGCGGCACCCATGGAAAGGGAGGTGACACCGAGACCGGTCAGCACACAGGCGAGCAGCGGGTCGGACGCGGCCTCACCGCAGACACCACAGCTCTTGCCCTCGGCCTTCGCGGCCTCGGCGGACAGCGCGACCAGGTCGAGCAGCGCGGGCTGCCACGGGTCCTGCAGCCGGGAGACCGCACCCACCTGACGGTCGGCGGCGAAGGTGTACTGCGCGAGGTCGTTGGTGCCCAGCGACAGGAACTCGACCTCCTGCAGGATCGACCGGGCCCGCAGCGCGGCCGACGGGATCTCGACCATCGCACCGAACTTCGCCTGCAGCCCCGCATCACGGCAGGCGTCCGCGAACGCCTTGGCGTCGGCGCGGTCGGCCACCATCGGAGCCATGACCTCGAGGTAGACCGGCAGTCCCTCGGCAGCCTTCGCGAGCGCCGTCAGCTGGGTGCGCAGCACGTCCGGGTGGTCCAGCAGCGTCCGCAGACCGCGCACGCCCAGCGCCGGGTTGGGCTCGTCGGCAGGCGTGAGGAAGTCCAGCGGCTTGTCGGCACCGGCGTCCAGCACACGTACGACGACACGTCCCTCGGGGAACGCCTCCAGGACCTGTCGGTAGGCCTCGACCTGCTTCTTCTCCGACGGCGCGTTCTTGCTGTCGTCGAGGAAGAGGAACTCGGTACGGAAGAGCCCGACACCCTCGGCCCCGGCCTCGACGGCGGCCGGCACGTCCGCGGGACCACCGACGTTGGCCAGCAGCGGCACCTTGTGCCCGTCCGAGGTGGCACCCGGGCCGGTGGCGGCGGCCAGCGCGGCCTTGCGCTCGGCGGCCGCGGCCTCCAGCTCCGCCTGCTTCTCCGCGCTGGGGTTCACGAAGATCTCGCCGGTGCTGCCGTCGACCGCGATCACGGTGCCTTCGGCCAGCTCACCGGCGCCAGGAAGCGCCACCACGGCGGGCACACCGAGCGCCCGCGCCAGGATCGCGCTGTGGCTGGTCGGCCCGCCCTCCTCGGTGACGAAGCCGAGGACCAGCGTCGGGTCGAGCAGCGCCGTGTCGGCAGGCGCGAGGTCACGCGCAATAAGGACGTACGGCTCGTCACTGTCCGGGACACCCGGCATCGGAACCCCGAGCAGCCGGGCGACGATACGATTCCGCACGTCGTCCAGGTCGGCCACGCGACCGGCCAGGTACTCGCCGGCCCCGGCCAGCAGCGCACGGTACGCGGCGAAGGCGTCGTAGACGGCCCGCTCGGCCGTGCTCCCGACGGCGATCCGTCGCTCCACGTCCGCCATCAGCTCAGGGTCCTGGGCCATCATGGCCTGCGCCTCGAGCACCGCCTGGGCTTCGCCCCCGGCCAGATTGCCGCGCGCCATCAGATCGGCCGCCACAGCTTCCACGGCCTGGCGAGCGCGCCCCTGTTCACGCTCCGCGTCCTCCGCCGGGATCTGCTTGGCAGGCGGCTCCAGGACCGCCGTTCCCATGTGCCGAACCTCGCCGATCGCCACACCGTGGCTCACACCGACGCCTCGCAGCGTTGTCTCCATCTCACCCGTCTCCGATAGTGCGGCGGGTCCCGCCGCCGCGGTGGTTGTACAACGTGCCGTCATGTCGACGGCGCTGACGTCACTCCCAGACGAAAAGGCTGTCGCCGGCCTTCACGTCACCGTCGTCACGAAGATCGGAAAGTGCCTCGGCCGTGGCTTCGAGCGCCACGATCGGGCATACGGCGGACTTGCCGGCGGCCTCGACGGCCGCAGGGTTCCAGCGCACCACGCTCTGCCCCCGCGTCACGGTGTCGCCCTTGTTCACGAGCAGTTCGAAGCCCTCGCCGTTCAGCTGCACGGTGTCGATACCCAGGTGTGTGAGCACACCGTGCCCGTGCTCGTCCACCACGACGAAGGCGTGCGGGTGAAGGGAGACGATGACCCCGTCCACGGGAGCGATGGCCTCGGAGGGCTCCCGCACAGGGTCGATCGCGGTGCCCGGGCCGACCATGGCCCCGGAGAAGACGGGATCCGGCACTGCTGCCAGTCCGATGGCGCGTCCTGCAACGGGTGACGTCACGGTGGTCATGGGAAGCCTCCGAGGGGGTGGAGATCGAGAAGGGCCGTCACTGCGCGTACTGGACGGCGCACTGTGAGCAGGCTATGTCATATGAACTACGGGTTCCGCATGGAAGATACCCGGAAGTGGTCTAGACCACCACCCCAATCGATTTGCACCCGCTTCCCGGCCCCCTGTACAGTCGTACTCCTGCTTGAGGCCGAGCGACGCGATCACGCGTCCTTAACTCAGCGGCACCCAAACTTGTCAGATCCTATCTCGGGTCATCTTCTGCATGCCCGCAGGAGAGTGGTCAGAGGGACGGAAAAACACTGATAGAGTTTGGAACACCGAAGGGAAGCGCCCGGAGGAAAGCCCGAGAGGGTGAGTACGAAGGAAGCGTCCGTTCCTTGAGAACTCAACAGCGTGCCAAAAGTCAAC